>CAYRMP010000015.1:0-17783 GCA_964425545.1 uncultured Methanosarcinales archaeon
TGTTCTTGTTAGGAAGGGTTAATATCCACGCAAAGCCGGTCGTATTAATCACATTAATCGCTTTTCTAAAGAAACTGATTTTCACGATATTTTTTTAGCCAATTATCTTTAAGTTCTCGGTCTTAAAATTTTTATTTAAATCTTTCGATTAAAAATACTTTTACTCGTCAACAAACTCTACCCTTTCCTTTCTGCAAATATTTCTGGTGATATTCTTCTGCTTGGTAGAACTTGCCTGCTTTCAGAATTTCTGTAGCAACTTTTCTTCCTAATTTCTGTTCTAGGTTCTTCTTACTCTTTTCGGCGATATTCTTTTGCTTGTCATCCTGATAGAAAATAGCTGATTTGTATTGAGTCACATGTTGTTTGGTAGGATTATGTTCTTTCCAGAAGTGGTTTAACAGTTCATCGTAGGATATTATTTTTGGATCAAAAGTAATTTCTATGGTTTCAGTGTGGTCGCCAAGATTATAATAGGATGGGTTCTTCTTAGTGCCACCGGCATATCCTGCTCTGGTTTTGCTAACTCCTTTTAGCTTGGAGAAATAATCATCCGGTCCCCAGAAACATCCTAAGGCGAAAGTTGCGATTTGCATCCCTCCTCCCTATTTTATCCTAATCACTTCCAAGTTCTTCGGCGCTACAGTTTCTATCCTAAAAGTTTTATGGATAGATGAGGCTAAATCCAAACACCTTGAACTTTCACCATGCACGATGATAATTTTTCGCGGTTGCGGATTGCAGCGTTTGATAAAATTCATGAGTTGTCTTCGATCGGAGTGGTTGGTGATTTCTACCCTATGCACATCCATGTTGATTTTGAACACTTCTGTCTTAGTGCCTTCGCGACGCACAATCTCTTTATCTCCTTCTCTGATCTTATGCCCTAAACTTCCCGGCGGCTGGTAGCAGCTGAAGATAAGAGAATGTTTTCTGTTTTCGCAGAGGTTTTTCAGATATTCAACTGAAGGCCCCCCAGCCAACATTCCTGAAGTTGCTAAAATTAAACATGGGCCTTCTTCCAGCATTATTTTTTTACGTTCTTTATCCGAACCTACTTGCTTAAAGAAAGGTGATAAAAATGGATTCTGTTCTTGGTGGAAGATCTGTTCCCGCATATTTCTGCTCATGAATTCAGGATAAGCTGTATGGATAGCCGTAATGTCCCACAATAAACCATCGGCATAAATGGGAGCTTCAGGAATCCTTTTTTCTCTCATCAGCCTTTCGGCGATAATCATAACTTCCTGCGCTCGTCCGGAACCCAATACTGGCATCAGCACTTTTCCACCGCGTTCAAAAGTTTCCTTAATCACTTTGACCATGTACTCATCGGCTTCATTTTCTGCCATGACGTTTTCTTTTCCACCATAAGTTGATTCAATCATCAAAGTCTCCAGTCGGGGAAAATGAGTGTTAGCTGCTTCCAATACATTGGTGCGGGCATATTTTAAATCTCCGGTGTAAGCAAAATTGTGCAAGCCATTGCCGATGTTAAAATGTACGACGGAACTTCCAATGACGTGTCCGGCATTATACAGTGTCAAGCGCACGTCGGGAGTAATATCAGTAACTTCTTCGTATTCAAGGCAAATGGTATGCAATACCACTTGGCGGACTTCGTCGCTGGTGTAAATTGGTTCTTTACCTTCCGCGCGCTGGATTTTAATCATATCCAATTGAAGTAAAGTCATTACATCACGAGTAGGCAGGGTGCAATATACCGGCCCAGTGTATCCAAATTTGAAGAGGTAGGGAATGAGTCCGGAATGATCCAGGTGCGAGTGAGTAACTACCACTGCATCTATTTCGCCGATGTTAAATTCTGGCGCATCGAAATAAGGGTATGCTCCTGCATCTTCCTGGCTGGGATCGATACCGCAGTCAATAAGTACTCGAGATTCTGGTGTTTGAAGAAGGAAACAAGCTCTTCCTACTTGTCTGGATGCTCCTAAACATGAAAGCCTTATCCATTCCTGTTTCTTTTCACGTAGCCAGCCGTCATAAATTCTGTGGCCAGTTTTATTCAAGAATTTTTTTCTTTCATCTGCGTTTTCATATAATACGGAACGTACGCTTTCAATCAGCTTTGAACGGATGGGGGGAAGTCTTTTGATGAGCGGGATCCAAAAGGTTTTTTCTTTAATCTCGCGGAGGATCTCTCCTTGTTTTCCGATAACCATCCCCGGTTTTTCTGCGTGCACGATAACCATGGATCGAGGTGGATCGAAAATGAATTCTTGCGCTCCTGCTTCTGCAGGAATAATCTCTTGGATCATTTTTTTTGCTTTGTCTGGTTCAACACACAAAACCGGATCAGCACGTAATTCTATCCTTTTACGGAATTCTTTTACTGCTTCCCTAATAGTTCCTTCGTTATCAAAAAAATACTTTTTATCTTTAGTATAAAGTACAATATTTGCTCCTTCAAAAGCAGCGTCCGAGATTTTGCCTTCAGGCAAAACCTTAATAATTTCTTTTAATATATCTACCATTTTGTAGTTTCTCCTTATGTATCTATCAGATTACTCTATTCAATTTTGCAATAAAAACGAAAGTGGAAAGAAAACTTTGAACTCTACAATGAGTATGTAATTTCCTTATGCATCACTCGCTTGATTTCTTTCTCGTTAATTACTATTACATCAATACCATTTCCTGAAGCACTGTCTCGCTGCAAAGCAGTATTGACTGCTTTCACGGCAAGAGCGACAGCTTCATCAGTGGTCATGTCTTTCTTGTATTGGGTTTCCAAGACGCCGTAGGCAAATACTGATCCTGATCCGGAAGAGATGAAATCAGTTATCCGGGTAATACTTCCGTCAGGAAAGAGATCATATAAATGTAAACCATGGACGTCTTTTCCACCCAATAGGAAATGCGCTATGCCTGGAAGCATGCTTGGTCTTCGGATGCTTGAAAATAATATTCCACCCAACAGATTGGCTGCTTCTTTGGCAGAAGGTTTTTTGTAAGTGCGGACTTCTTTTAGTTTGAGTTCCGCCCTGATAAGCTTGATTGTAAGCTGGGCATCAGATACAGTACCAGCGATAGTTACGGCGAAGTCATCTGAGATAACGTGAACCTTATCTGCTCTTTTGTCGACAATCATATGACCGGCAGTCGCTCTTTTATCTGCAGCGAGGACAATACCATCTTTACAGACGATTCCTACCGTAGTTGTTCCCGTTTTTAACATTGTTTCTTCCATTTAACGGCACCAAGAATGATTAACATCTATCATTTGCTGATATATGGGAAATGCTTGTTATTTTTAAATATTTCGGTTGGTATAAAAGTAAAGCCTCCGGTGGGATTTGAACCCACGACCTGCAGATTACAAGTCTGCCGCACCACTACTATGCTACGGAGGCATCAATCCTTTTGATGTGATAAGGATTAGAAGAACCTATTAAGGATTTCCATTTTAAAACTTTCTGTTTTCCGAAAATTGTTACCCTATAGGCATCTTTAAAACCTTTTTGGGTACTCTTACAGAGATATGCTCCAAAATCAAATTGATTTAAAATTTCTTGAATTTGAAGAGCAAGAATTTTGCTTGTTGTGGTGATGGCTATAACGGGGTATTTCTTTCTTTGTAAACTAATAGAACCATCGGTATCAAATAACCCGCGTACCAATCTCAATTTACATTCATCCGATTCAAGCATATTTTTAGGAATTGCTATGTCTCCTTTTTTCCCAACTGGAAAATCAAATGTCCCCTTAATGGCGGTGAATATCTCCTTAGAATAGATGGTTAATCGCAAACAATTTCTGCATTCATAAAAATGAATATTTGTATTAAAAATTCTGTTAATTAAAGGGATGAGGTGGTTTTGGTAATATTCCTTATCATTTATTTTATGACCGGCAATTTGAATCATCCTTCCTGGGTAAGAGCCAATAAAACCATCACCAATAAGAACGCCTAGAAACTCGGCCAGATCGGGTGATTTTGTATTTAGGGTTATCATTTTGATCATGGATTGATGATAAGGATAAATAAAATCAGTTGAGCCACGAGGGCATAATGGTAAACTCAGAATGTTTCTTTATTAAGTTTTTGCTCTAACTCTGCTCTTTAGCTTTCTTTTCAAGGCCAATCAGATATATTATGCTTTTTTCCAGAGTTTCCAGATAAGAAATTCTTCTGTTAAACTCTGCTAATGTTTTATTGCCTTTTTTACTTTTAGCCCAGTGATCATAATAGGTGTCTGTCACAAGCTCTTTCTTACGATTCCTCCATCCACTGTTTTTGCTGGGGTACAATATGTATAGTGAATACAGCTGTAGCGCGTTGTGCGATGGTTGTGTTATGTCTGTTATTTCGGCTTTTGCTTCTTCTAAAGTCTCATGCGCCGTTTTAAGATCGTGATCCAAAGAAGCCCGCCTATATGTACTTGGTTTGAGTGATTCTTTGACCTGGTTTTTTGCAATATTTTCTATCAGCTCAATCTCATCTCTGGTATGTTCTAGCGGCTGTTTAGCCTCCTGAAAATAAGCGTATAAAGACTCTGGTAATTTCACTCTGCCAGGTATAATAACTTGTTTTAACAGTGTAATGACTTTTTGTAAATCACTTAACAACCGTTCTTCTTCTTCTGAAATTTTGATTTCTTCTTCTATTTCTTTCTTTTCCTTTTTTTAAAGAAACTAAAAATTCCCATTATCAACCCCTACTAAAAATAGTTTATATTTCTTTCGCTTTACTGATGTGATGGCCAGGCTTTGCTAGGGAAGAAGTTCTCGCCCTGTACGTAAGGCAGGTAAGTCTTCATTTTGAACCATTGCTTGATGTAAGTTTGCATCACATATGCTTCTCGGTAGATTTCTCGCTGGCGTTCTTCCAGTTTCTGCTTGTAGATTCGGGCAGTAAAGATGTCCAAGAAATGACGGAGAAATGAATGGTTGGCAAATTCATATTCATAATTTTTTTCAATGAAAGTCCGGATAGAAATTTCTATCTCCCCCTTATCTGCTTTGATCTTTTTGCCGTCTTTAACTATTTCAGTCGAGCTTAATCCCAACACGTGGAAATCAACATCTAAATGATAAGTAAGGTACCCCACTTCTTTCCCGCTCTGTTTGGTTAAAGGTATTCCTTCTGCTGGTTTGTATGCTCTCCAGCGAATCCAGATTTCTTTTACTCCGCCGGTGGTAATCCTTTCTCCATAGAAGCGTTCAAAAGAATCTAAATCCATCTCCCAATCTTTCCATCCGTGTTCCTTGCACCACTCCCATAATTCTTCGTAGAATGCTTTAAAATCAAAGACATCTTTGTACTTAACGCGAAGGGGACTAAATTCTGGGAAAAGAGGGATGATCCTTTTTGAATCAATCTTTTTTGCTGGCACGAAATTAAAGAAGAAAATGAGATATATAAATGTTTAGCCCGTTAAACTAAATGCTTCAAAATTTGATTTGTTTCTTAAACCAAAGATAAAAAATCCAAGCTGTGCCGATGGCCATGTCGATGATTGTTAATTTAAGTTGATGGCCGATTTCAGCAGCGCCACCGCTAAATGCTGACCCCTGCGGAGCCAAGTTGCTGATTCCCGAAGTAATAGAAAAGTGCAGCATACTTGGCCATAACAACGGAACTCCGGCGCCAAAGAGCGAATCTAACAATAAATGTGTGCTCATTCCTAATATTATCATCAAAGTACATTGTTTTTTTTCCGGATGTTTGAATATTGACAAAATAAGAAATATCATTGTGGCAACTAGTCCCACAAAAATAAAACTATGGGTAAAAGTTCGATGGGTATCATATCCCAAAGTCCAATCTAGCAGAAAATCAGTATCCGGTAAAAGACCAGCCAGCAGCAGGAAAAACCAAGCGTAATGGCTGATGTTTCTCTTGGAGAAATATTCGTAAATTTTTCCTACACACCATGCTCCGACTAAATGACCAAAGGCGTAACTCATGGAGTAAGAGAATTAACTGAATATTTATATAGGTAATGGAATTCGAGCAAAAAAGATAGGCGAGACCCATGCTTATAGGAATTGTAGGAAAACCTAACGTAGGAAAAAGTACTTTTTTCAAAGCCGCTACTTTAGCGGAAGTAGAGATAGCCAACTATCCCTTTGCAACCATAAAACCTAATTCTGGAGTGGGTTATGTAAAAGTAAAAGATGTGGCCAGAGAATTCGGCAAAGTTTCCAATCCACGTATTGGGTATGTAGTACAAGAATTTCGTTTTGTGCCGGTGCAGCTGTTAGATGTGGCTGGTTTAGTTCCGGGAGCGCATCAAGGTTTAGGTATGGGGAACCAGTTCTTAGATGATTTGCGGCAAGCAGATGCTTTGATTCATGTGATTGATGTTTCTGGTTCTACTAATGAAAAAGGAGAAGTAGTAGAAGCAGGAAGTTATGATCCCCTAGAGGACGTGCGCTTCTTGGAAGTAGAGCTGGATATGTGGTATCTTGGAATTATCCAGAAAGGATGGGATAAATTTGCACGCACCGTGATGCAAGAGAAAATAGAGATTCAGAAGGCTTTAGGAAAACAACTTTCCGGTCTTAAAGTGACGGAAGCTATGGTCGAAGAAGCGATAGAAAAACTTAGCTTAGATAAAGAAAGACCAAGTTCTTGGACGGAAGATAATTTGAGGAATCTTGCTTTATATCTTAGAAAGAAAACAAAACCGATGCTTATTGCTTGTAATAAAGCAGATATTCCTGTAGCTGCAGAAAATTTGAAGAGATTGCGGCAGGAATTCTCTGAATACATTTTCATCCCCTGTTCTGCGGAAGCGGAAATTGCTCTGCGGGAAGCGGCTCGAGCAGGACTGATCAGCTATGTGCCGGGAGAAAAAACTTTTACTGTTCTGCAAGATGATAAATTAAATGAGAAGCAAAAAAAAGCTTTACAATTTATCCAGCAGAAAATATTGGGCGTATACGATTCTACTGGCGTTCAAGCTGCATTAGACAGCGCAGTGTTCAGACTGCTGCAATATTTAGCTATCTTTCCCGGCGGAGTCAGCAAATTGGAAGATAAAGACGGCAACGTCTTACCGGATTGTTTTTTAATGCCTCCAAAAAGCACGGCGTTAGATTTTGCCTACAAGCTGCACACCGATTTAGGGAAAAATTTCATCTGCGCAAAAGATGTGCGCACTAAGAAAACGGTAGGCAAGGATTATGCGCTGAAACCTTTGGACGTGTTAGAGATTGTTTCTGGAAAGTGAATCTATTTTATTAGGCTCTTCTTTCTTTAGTTGAGGACAATAGTTTCGCATATTAGTTTAGCCTCAACTAAAGTTTGAAAGACTCGCATTATTTATGTGTTATATAGGTCTTTCATTTCTTTTAGTAAAATCTGCTTTTTCGACCAGCGGTCTATTTTTTTTGACCCTACTTTTATCTGCTTTTTTTCGAATCTTATTTTTCTCGGTTAATAATTGTCTTCATTTAGTGACAAAATTGAGAAGAATTTAAAAGTAGCTGCTAAATTAAGAATTTATGGCCGGAACTGAAACAGGATTCAATTGGACTATTTATCCATTAGAAGATAAAGTAGATGAAGTAGTCATTCGTCGGGAAGGAGTATGGCAAAAGATCCGAGATTATGCTAGGTTGTAATCGGAAGTGGCTGGATTTATGTATGGTGTTGTTCACAACCAGAGTTTGCTTATAGTCGGAATGAGCGCATACTGGTTTGGCAGTAGAACTCAAGTTTCATTAGAAGACAACTGTTTAAAAACAAGGCATAATAAGTTTATGCGACAAGCAAAAGAAGCCGTACCTTCACTTACCACTATCTTTTATCATAATCATCCTTTAGTAACTCCTGATGAATTTGATGCTGATTCGCTTGAAAACTTAAAACTGGATGTCAAAATTGGTTTATATGATTATTTGCAGGATTACGGATTAGAACCTACCATCCAACATGCGATAGCTGAACAGAGCAGGCATCTCTCTGCTGACGATTTAGAAACTATCGGAAGTAATGGTTTTGGAAGATATACTGTTCTACTTTCAAATACACCTTGGGGTAACGAGTTTGGGTCCGTGAATGCTTACTTTATAGTAGATGGACTTTTTGATAAAAAACTTAAAGTGGCCGCTCTGGAAGAAAAACCGCAGCAAACACAAGAATTACTTGAAACTATAGCTCAATCCCTTGATGAAATACATGGCGCTTTGCCTAGTATGTGATTGTTAAAATACTATCTTGATTCCAAAGCAGTACAAAGCATTATGTTTCTCTCATATATCCTTTTCTACAGAAATTATTATATAGTACTTTCTAGAAATTTGTTCAGAGGTGGTGCGATTGAAGTGGCTGCAAAAAGCAGTGTTGTTTTTGAAGAGCAGTGAACAGCAGCAGAATGAGGAGTTATCTATCTCTCAGCTTCAAGAGTGGCTGCAGCAGCGTTCGCAAGAAATAATAGAACGGCATAATCTTCTTCCTGCGGTAAAAGAACAGGCTAAAATTCTGGAAGATAAACGCTGGGTTTTGGAAACGCAGCTGGATGCCTGGCAGAAAAGAACTCGCTTGCATCCTAGCGCTCATGAAGTAATCCCTCTTTTTCGGGAAACCAGGCAGCTATTAGATTTACTGCATTTTTCAGCTCAGCCTATGATTGGTGAAGTTTTGGCAGCCAATCAGGAACTGGAGAAAAGGGCGCATCTTATCATCGAAAAAATAGAAGCCGGAAATTTTGCTGATGATTTTAATTTTCTGTTTACGGAGAAGGAACTGAATAGTACTAATATTAATAATGGTAAAAACACTAATAATAATAATAATAATAATAATCCAGACAACATTAATCCTAATTCTCTCCATAACATAAATCCCTTGCTGGCTGCACTGCTGGATTTAGATGCATTAAGAAAAAAACTTGATCAACAATTTATGGAAAGTCAATATCATGCGGTTCAGGTTATAAGTTCCAAAGCAGATTATGTTAACAAGATTGCAGTACATCTGCAGCAGATGAAAAAAGATCTGGAAGCTAAAAAAGCAAGGCAGGCCTCTACTGATCTCAAAAAGCAGGAAAAAGAATTGTCTTTAAAACAATTGTATGGTGATAAAAAAAGTGTTGATTTAGCTGAGCTGACTAAAATAAAACAAGAGCTTCAGCAGGAATTAGATGAACTGGAAATGGAAATTCTCTCTTTTTTCTCAAAAATTAAGCCGTTACTGCAGCAATACAAAGAACGGGAACCATCCAATGGCTTATTATTTTCATATATTCAGGAACCTTTTTCTTCTTTTTTCCAAGATGAGGGTTTATTCATTATGGAACTGCTGGCAAAAATTACTGCTTTGCTGCGGGAAGGAAAGTTTCACCTTAATCAGGAGAATATGCTTTCTTCACTCTCGGTCTTGGAAGGAGCATATACTCAGCGTTTACGTATGGTAAAAGAAGAATACAGAAAATCACAGAAAGAATTACAAGAGATTACAGAACAACTTCATCATAATTATTTTGTGATTAAAGTTGATGATGCTAACTATAGGCTAGAGCATTACGCTAAACAAGCAAAAAAAATTGAGGAAGAACTTAATGCACTTAATGTAAAAGTAAACAAGATCCAAGAGATACTTGTACGCGAACGGGAAGATCTTCAGAGTTTGATTGCTTCCAGTTTAGGCCGGAAAGTAGCAGTTGTTGTTGATACAAACCTCGTTGACAAGCAATTAGGAACACAACCCGGGACACAATAAGTAGCTTATTACAATTTAGCGGGGCTTCTTACAATTTTTTTCTAAATTTTTTGTAGCTATACTCTAAGCTGGATAAGGTTGGCAATTTTTTTCCGGTTAAGAATTCTAAAGCTGCCCCCCCGCCGGTAGAAACATGAGTGAGGTTATGATGGAGATGAAATTTAGTTAATGCTTCTGCAGTTTCTCCGCCACCCACTAAGGTGACTACATTTTCTAATTTACCTAAGAAGCGGGCAATCTCTTTAGTTGAAACGGCAAATTGTGTCCATTCTATATAACCTAAGGGGCCGTTCCAGACTACTGTTTTTGCGGAAGAAAGGTATTGCCGGAATAAATTGATTGTTTTTATTCCCAGATCTAACCCTACTTGATTAGGTTGGATGTAGTTGTAATCTACAGTGTTTACTTTTGCTCTAGGCGAAAAAGATTCAGCAACGGCGAAATCTACCGGAAGGATAATTTTACTGGCATGTTTGCTCTTAAGAATTTTTCTGGCTATTTCAATAGAAGCAGCATCGCATTTGGAAGCCCCTATGGGAATTCCCTTTGCTTTAAGGAAAGCAAAAGCAAGAGCTCCGCCAATAAGCACATAATTATATTTCTGGAGAGCTAGTTCTAAAAGCAGTATTTTGTCAAGTTTTGCTCCCCCCATGATCCATATCGATGGATTTTTTGGATTCAATCCTTTAGCTAAAGAGCGGATTTCAGTTTCAAATAAGAGGCCGGCAGCAGAAGGGAGATATTCAGTTATGGCGCAGACGGAAGCGTGTTTTCGATGCGCAACCCCGAAGGCATCATTAACATAGAGATCTGCTAATGTGGCTAGTGAATGCGCAAAAAAAGAATCATTCTGCTCTTCTTCCGCGTAAAATCGGAGATTTTCCAGCATAAATATGGTTTGCGGATTCCCTTTTTGTATGGTTTCAAGTACTTTTTTCCCCAGGCAATCGTTTAATTTTACTATTTTTTTAGCAGGTAATAATTTTTGTAATTCTTTGGCTAAAGGGGCTACCGAAAATTCTGAAGAAAACCCTTTAGGCCGGCCAAAATGAGTAGCTAAAATTATTTTACAATTATTCTGCAGTAAATATTTAATGGTGGGCAGAGATGCTTTTATCTTAATATTATCGGCGATTTTATCTTCAGAAAAAGGGACATTGTAATCTACGCGCAGGAAAATAGTTTTATTTTTGACGGGAAGTTCCGTTAATAAGAAGCGGTTCATATTGTCAGAAAAAGATTTATCGTATATAAAATATACTGGACGTTAAACGTTACCATTTTAAAGTTAAAATAAATCTTTATAAACAACAATCGTTTGTTCTAGAACTTAGTTCATAATTATATCGTACGTAAAAAAAGGTGATTTGGAATGGTTCAAATGAAAAATTTAATTTTATTGGTGGCAGGAATTGTCCTTGCCTTATTAGCAGTTTTTGTCATTGCAGCACACGGCGGTGCAATAGATGCTCCAGCCTTACAGTCTCCTACCAACGGCCAGAATGTCTCTAACACAACCGGTTATTTGCTTTTGAACGCTACTTTTGATACAGTAGATAATAACGTCAATTTATCAATCATCAACGTAACTTTCCACTTTCAGAACGCCAGCGGTGCTTTTGTCTATAACACTACTATTTTTAACACTACCCATAATACCACTCAGTTTCTCAACCGAACTTTTGATACTAAAACATTTCTGGCAGATGGAAATTACAATATCACTCTAAGCGCAGTTAACGGCACTTATGCTTCTAATCAGTCCTTTGTCTTGAACAGCACATACTTCAACATTACTGTTGATAATACTCCTCCTAATGTGACGGTTAACTTGGTTAATGCAAATAATACTATTCAATATGGAAGTAACTTTACTGCTACTACCAATAACCGAACTTTTAACACTAGTGTCTTTGATGGTTTAACTCTAGTAGATACGGTGTACTTCTGGTTCGACAATGGAACAGGTGCTGATTTCAACATCACCGGAACAAACAATTCTGGGCAATGGTCGGTAAGTTACAATGTCTCAGCAATGGCAGAAGAGAAACAAGGAGTTAGAATTGTTGCCAATGACACGGTAAACAACGTTAATAGTTCGTTCTTCTTTAATTTTACCGTTGATCGGACTTCTCCTAATGTTACTATTAATTATAATTTTGCAGACAACAACAATTTCAGCATCCGCTCCAATAATCAAACTTTCAATGCCAGTGTCTTTGACAATTTAACTTTGGTAGATACGGTGTACTTCTGGTTCGACAATGGAACAGGTGCTGATGTTAACATCACTGGAACAAACAGATCAGGGCAATGGTCGGTGAGTTATAACGTGTCTGCCTTAGCAGAAGGAAAACAGGGTGTTAGAATTGTTGCTAATGATACTGTCAACAATGTCAATAGTTCATATTTCATCAACTTCACCGTTGATCTAACTTCCCCTAATGTTACTATCAATCTTGGTACTGCAAATAATCCTACTATTCAATACGGAAGTAACTTTACTGCTACTACCAATAACCGAACTTTTAACACTAGTGTCTTTGATGGTTTAACTCTAGTAGATACGGTGTACTTCTGGTTCGACAACGCAACCGGTAATGATTTCAACGTAACCGGTATTAACAATTCCGGACAATGGAGTGTAAGTTATAATGTTTCATCTCTTTATGGTGGGAACGGAGATATAACTCAAACCGTGCGGGTTATGGCCAATGATACCTTAAACAACCTAAACAATTCAGTGTTTTGGAACTTTACTGTTGATAGGACTAACCCAGTGGTAACTGCTTCAAGTAGTGGTGTCACTTCAACCGCAGCTACTTTGACTGCAACGATTAATGAGTCAGTAAATAACTGCACTTACTCAGTTACCAATGGAGCAGGCAGTGGTACAATGACCAAAAGTAGCAGCACTTCTTTTACTGCTACATTAGTGTTGCTCCCATCAACTGATTATGTAGCTACTTTAAATTGTTATGACTTTGTAAATAATAACGGTTTAAGTACTACCTCTTTTACCTCCTCGGCTGCAGCAGCAGCTTCAACCGGCGGCAGTGGATCTGGCGGTTCCAGCGGCGGAATATCTACTAGTGTTCAAGGATCATTTGAAAAGAAAGTATGGACATCTATCAACGCAGGAGAAACTGCTTCAGTTGCTTTGAAAAATGGTGTAATGGGTGTAACTGAAGTTTCCTTCAGCGTACCAGCTACTGTCTATGGTGCTTGGGTAAATGTAGCAAAGAAAGATTCCCTGCCTAGTTCAGTATCCAGCTTCAGTGGAAAAGTCTACCGAAACTTGGAAATAAGTAAAGGTCCAGCCTTAAATAAAGAAGGCGCATACACCGATGCTACAGTTAAGTTTAAAGTTGAAAAAGCTTGGCTTGCAGAAAAGCAATTGACTAAAGAAGCAGTTGCTTTACATCACTACGATGGCAGCAAGTGGGTTGAATTATCAACTTCTGTCGGCGAAGATGATGGTACCTATGTACATTACAGTGCAAAAACTCCAAGTTTCAGCTACTTCGTAATCGGAGAAAAATCAGGTGCGCAAGCTGCTCCAGCTGTCGAACAGCCCGTAGTTGAAGCGCCTACCGAACAACCAGTAGTTGAAGCACCAGCAGAAGCACCTGCCGTAGCTGAGAAGAAAGGTATGAGTACTGGATTACTTGTAGCTTTGCTTGCAGTTGCAGTTGTTGTAGTAGCAGCAGTTGTGTACATGAGAAAAAGAAGGTAATTTTTTTTTCTTCTATTTTTTTCTTTTCTTATTGGTTTATTTTTAATTATTTTTATTTTAAAATTCATTTTTAAATAATTTTAATGTTTAAGTGTTTTTGTTCATACGTTTAGAATTTTATTTATCTCTTGGATAACTCGTTCCTGGAAATCAGAATGATTTTCTCCTTCCTTCTTTGAAGTAGTGAGAATGTGCAGAATATTTTTAGTGATTGACAGTTCTGTTTCAGGGGAGTATAATTTCTTCTGCTGTAAATGTTCTTTGATGATCTCTTCCTCCATAGTTTCCGGATCAGAAGCAGAGGTCTTGATTTCTTCAAATTCTTCTGATTGCAGACCAGCAGTATTTTTCATGATAAAATATGCTCCTTTATGATATAGTTCAGTGAAGATTTGGTTGAAATTTAGATCTGATACTCTGCCTTTAGCTAAGGTTCCGGTAAGCCTGATAGTAGTCAGCATATCTTGGATATTTGTTTTTTCAAAATGGTTTAGGATTTCAAAGGTTATGACTTCTGGCGCTTTATGGCTGCAGTTAAGATTATATTCATGATGTCCAATAACTTTGAGCGGGATCCATTCAACGGCTTGGGTGTTATTTTCTACAGTAATTAGATAATATCCACCGTGGCTGTATTTTTCAACTTCGGCAAAGTTGTTGGGAAACAATGCGCCGGGATAAGTTAATGTTCCGTATTCTTCCAATTCTATTTTCGTTGGATGATGGACATGTCCGCCAGCATAGTAGTTAAAATGTTTAGGCAGAAATGATGCGGGATGTGATTCCATTTTTTCCATGTGTTTTGGTTTCATTTCTGAAATAGTAGTGTGAAACAAGAAAATTTTGTAGCCAGATTCTTGCTTAAGATTATCAAGATGTAAGTTTTGATAGTAAGTTTTATCCAGCTGTCCTTTACGTCCAAGAATGCCAGTAAGCTTAGCTCCGGTCTTTTGGTCTGTCGTAAACTGAAGATGAAGCTCCTTAGTTTCTGGATGAATTTTTCCCCGGCAGACATTTCTGAGCAGTCCAGCATTTTCTAAAACGTCAATCATGGTTTTTCCAGAAGGTGAGAAATCATGGGAACCGGCAATGACATATAAGGGAATATTTTTGTCTTTCAATTCCTTAATTTTTTTAGTTACTATTTTCAGAGTGTCGAGGGATGGCAAAGAGGTGTTAAAAATATCTCCAGCGAAAAGAACGAAATCAACCTGGTTTTGGATGCATTGGTCTATAGCAGTAAGGAAAGCCTTGATAGAAAGATCCCGCATTTTTGGTTCCCGCCAGGAGCCTAAATGAAGATCTGCTAAGTGAGCATATTTCATGGAATTAGGTCTGAAAATGGATGTTTTTATGGATTGTGGTAATTGTTTATTATAATAGATTTCACCACCAAATGGTTATAATCTTACAAAGGTTTATAAACCAAATACTCGGTTTGAAGTAAAATGGAAGAATTTAGAAAATTAGGGCTGTCGGAAAATACTCTTCCGGCTCTACAAAGAAAAGGATATACTGTTCCTACGGAAATTCAGCGAAAAGCCATCCCTATTTTAATGGAGGGTAAGCAAGATATCATCGCTCAATCGCAGACAGGTACTGGTAAGACTGCCAGTTTTGCCTTACCGATAATTGAAAAAATCAAAGAAAATGCAGGGCATGTGCAAGCAATCATCCTCACTCCTACTCGTGAATTAGCTTTGCAGGTAGCAAAAGAATTTGAGTCATTGATGGGGAAAAAAAGACTGCGGGTCTTGGCTGTGTATGGCGGCGCCTCTGTTTCAGAGCAGCGCGATAGGCTACGCCAAGGAATTGATATTGTAGTAGGGACACCTGGTAGAGTCATTGATCAGATACAAAGAAAAAGTTTGAATTTATCTCTGGTTTCCTTTGCCGTCTTAGATGAAGCAGATGAAATGCTTAACATGGGCTTTCTTGAAGATATCGAAATTATCTTAAAAAGTACTAATGCAAATAAAAGGATGCTTTTATTCTCGGCAACCATGCCAAAACCGATTATCGGTATCGCCAGAAAATTCATGCATGATCCGGTCATTTTAGAAATTGAAAGACAGCACCAGATTTCTGAGTTGACTGAACAAATATATTATGAAGTTAGGCCAGGCGACAGATTTGAATGCCTGCGCAGGGTTCTTGATATCACTAAAGATTTTTATGGGATTGTCTTTTGTAAAACTCGAGCAGAAGTAGATGAACTTAGCCGCAAATTGATGAATGCGGGGTATAGTGCTGCAGCGATCCACGGAGATATCTCTCAGGATCAGCGGGAGAAGATCCTGCAGTCTTTCCGGATAAAGAGAATTACTATTTTAGTCGCAACTGATGTTGCCGCCCGCGGTATAGATGTAACTGATCTTACTCATGTAGTCAATTATTCCTTGCCGCAAAGCTCAGAATTGTACGTGCACAGAATCGGAAGAACCGGACGAGCTGGAAAAAAAGGGATTGCCATCACTTTTGTGATTCCCTCTGAGAAAGGGAAATTTCGTTTTATGGAGAAGCGAATACCCAGCCAATTACAGCGTCGAGAAGTTCCATCTGTTGAGGAAGTAAAAGCGATGAAAGTTGAGCACCTGAAATTAGAATTAGATTCTATTTTAAAATCAGAAGTTTCCGGAAAATACACTGCTTTAGCTAAAGAGATTCTGATCAGTAATGCACCAGTACCGGTAGTTGCTTCCTTGCTTAAACAGATATTTCAGTCAGCAGAAAGGGAAAGTTATACGGAAATTCAGAAAGCAGGCCGCGAGGAGCGGAATGAACGCCGACCAGACAGACGTGATGAACGTAGATCACGGTCTGACCGAAAATGGCAGGGCCGAAGAAAAGGCGGACGGAGACACTAATGGCTCGGATTACCGTACGCGGGCACGAATTTAATGAGCTGATGATTAAAGATTCTTATGATCGCCGAGCTTTACAGTTTAAGAATACTATTATTTCTACTTTACAGAAGATAGGTCTTACCGAAGATGATGTAGAAGTGGTGCTGCCGAAGATTGCAAGATTGAGAGCTCCTGCCTCTGCTTCCTGGTATTTTGATGGAAGGTATATGTACTTCAGTTTTAGGAGCGGGCCGACTTTTGTACAGAACTTGTATGTGGTTTTGAAAGTGATTGAAGCGGAAGTTGCAGCTTTATTAGCAGAAGAAAAAACAGCAGAAGAATTTGTACACGATTTCATGGAAGACAGAGATATTGAAACTCAACGCTTGGAAGCAAGGAAAATACTTGGTGTGGAAGAGAATTGCTTTGACATCGAAGTAATCAATAAGAGCTACAAATTATTGGCTAAACAGCAGCATCCTGATTTGGGCGGAGATTTAGAGAAGTTTAAATTGATCAATAATGCCCATAAGATGCTGAAGAGAGAGTTGTGTTAGATTAGTTCTTTAAAATAAATTAGCATTCTACGATGTGAAATAAGATGTTTTTAGAAAAAGCCCCGAAACATTTATATATAATACGGTGTAATGTGGTGTTACATGGTAAAAATATTGATTGACTTATCGATGGATGAAGATAAGATTGTTGAGATTTACAAGTTAGTAAACAGTCTTAAAACTAAACAAGATGCTGTTAAGCATATGGTTAGATACTTTGAAGTTAATGTAAAACCTAAAAATCTGAACAAGAATGAAGATTATTATAAAAAGGCACTAAAATTTTAGGAGGAATTAAAATGAATTATTTAGCATTTGGAATTGGCGGTTTAGTGGGAGTTGGACTTATTGGTTATGTTTGGAGAACTTATAATGATTTAATTATCAAGCGTATTAATGCTGAACGACAAGCAAGTCATGTAGAAGTTCATCTTAAGAAAAAATTTGATATGATTCCAGCAATAGTAGAAGCTGTTAAAGGTTATGCTGGACATGAAAAAGGAACATTTGAAGAAGTAACTAAATTAAGGTCACAATGGGGTAAAAGCACAAGCGTGAATGAAAAAGTAAAAACAGCTAATATGTTAGAATCCGCCATGTCTAAACTTCTTATAATTCAAGAGAGATATCCTAAATTGAAAGCAGATCGAAGTTTTATGAATCTGCAGCATAATATTAGTAAGGTTGAAAGAGAACTAGTTCATGAAAGGAAGGTTTACAATAAGAGAGTAAGCTGGTATAATGGTAGTTTACAATTATTTCCTAAAAATATCATAGCTAAATTGTTCAAATTTGAAGAAAAACAATTTTTTTCCATGAAAGATGAGTAAGCAGCCAGAAGAAGGAGGGAACATTTGGGAAGGACTAAGTAAGTTAGGAAAATCTATTGACCCATTTGGTGTTCCCTTTACTGCTATTTTTATGGCAAATGTTTTAGTTATATTGGTGATTTT
>CAYRMP010000016.1:0-17505 GCA_964425545.1 uncultured Methanosarcinales archaeon
AGACCATCTAATTGTGGTAAAGGAAACACTGCACATAAAGCCATGACCCAATTTAGGAGCAATCCTTTGCTAAAAAAATAACTCTCTGGAAATAAATATAAGCCTATGGAAAAAAAGACTGCTAAATGAATGTTGGCAATGATACCATGATGGGAAATCTTTGCATTGTCAAGATAAGAAAAACCATATCTGAATTCTCCTAAACGGTGCCGAATCATCAAGGAAGAAACCACTCCGCCGATTAAAACTAAAGGAGCTCGGCCGTTAGTTACTAAGGTAAGCACTAAAGCAACCAATATTCCTGCCCACCATCCCTTAAATTGGGCTACATAACCTTCCTTCAGAGCATATATTTTCTGCCAGGAAAATCGGACAAAGAAAGAAACTGCGACAATAATACTAACTACTATTAAATTTCCTAGACCAGTCCAAAATTGGAAACTTTCTTCTCCCCAATCCCTAAAGGAAAACATAAAGGCAGTGATAAAGATGGCCGGGATAAGGATAGTTAGTTCTTGTTTTTCAAAAGTAAAATAATCCTTTATTCTAGCGCGTAATTCTTCACCTCTAACCATTAGGGGAATTAAATGAAAGAGATATATAAAATCTGCGCTTCAAAGGAAGGGGTCAGAAACGGATATTCCATGTCTGTCAAAATATTAGTTGTAAAATAATTATCACTTTCTCTGCATTATCCACAACTTATAACTGTTCCCTCCGCGTTCCAGTACTTCTTCAGAAACAAGTTTACAATAACTAGGAACAGAGATTTCCCAACTCTGCCGGCCGATTAACAGCAAAGTGCCTTTAGGTTTGAGCAGATACTTTACCTGATGATAAATCTCATTAAGCTTCTCTTCATCTTTAGTAGTTACTTGAAACAAAATATGATCAAATTCGTGTTCGTGGAAAGCTCCGCTTAATTCATCCAAAACTATTTTTTGGATATTCAATTGCTTTCGCACTCCCGCTATCTGAGAATTCTTACGCGCCGCAGTAATATTTTGTGTACTATCATCAACGGCAGCGATAGAAATGGAAGGGTTAGGAGTAAGCGGTTGATATTTGACGGAGCTGAAGACCGGCATTTTTAGATAGGAGAAATTCTTTTTTACTGGCTGTACCGGCATTCTGCTGGCGAACAAGGCTGCTTCGATAGCAGCAACTCCATCTTTGGCGAATCCTACCAGCAGATTATTTCCTGATTTGTATCCAGTTTTACGAGCAAAATAATATCCCAGATCTCCTTTGCAAGATGCGGAATGGGTGAAAACGCGATAAGCGCGAGAATGTAATTCTTCTCCAGCTAAGTCTATGCCTATGAAATATTCTTCACCATTAAAATAGACCATTAACAGAAAATCAGGTTTTTTTAGATCAATAGCCAGAGAAAGTTTTTGTTTGTCAACTGCGGAAAAAACTTTACCGGCAACTGTTTTGGAGAGAGCCAGACGATTTTCTATTCCTTTGACATTTTCTACTTCCACTTTAAAGGATGAAGAATGAATAAAATCTTTCCATTCGACTGAATTAAAAACTGCTTCATCAAGATGTTTGTATTTTCCTAAAGATACCACAATTCTGCGCATGGACTGACTGTGATATAACAAGGTAAGTGCTTGTTCTGCAGAAGCGTCAAATTCTACCATCTGAGGATATACTTTTCCAGAAACTGCCAGAATTTCTTTTATTTCTTGTTTACAAAAATCTTCCATTCCCGGGTTTACAAAAGCATAAAATTTCATGGTAGTACTGGTTCTGATGGTTCGGCCTGACCGGCCTCATCATTATCCTCAACCATGATCTTTGCAGCTGCTGCTAAAGAATCTCCTTCTTCTAGGCGCATAACTCTAACTCCTTGAGTTGCTCTTCCTATGACAGAAATGTCTGAGCATTTAACCCTGATACCATTTCCTTGCTTAGAAATCAACATAATTTCTTCTGTTCCGTATACTAACATCACTACCTTTACAGGGCCATTCTTATCAGTTATTTTAATATTAGTCACTCCCTTACCTCCCCTATTACAGAGGCGATATTCAGACACGGGAGTACGTTTCCCATATCCTTTTTCGGTGAGGGTTAAGATATCCATGCTTTCTTCTGCCGCCAGCATACCTATAACTTCATCTTCTACATCAAGACGAATACCGCGAACTCCACCCGCAGCTCGGCCCATGGAACGGACGTCCTTTTCGTTAAAGCGGTTAGCGGATCCTTCCTTGGTAGCCAAAATTATCTCTTGATCACCAGTGGTATATTTTACCCCAACTAGCGAATCTCCTTCTTCAATGCCGATAGCGCGTATGCCTCCTTTTCTTGGGCGGGAAAATTCCTTTAATTCTGTTTTCTTGGTAGTTCCATCTTTGGTAGCCATAAATAAGTATCCTTCCTTAAAGTCGCGAACTGGAATAATAGCAGTAACTTTTTCGTCATTGGCTTTTTCAATCAAGTTAGCAATATGTTGTCCTTTTGCCTGTCGGCTGGCTTCCGGAACATGATATACTTTCAGCCAGTATACTTGGCCTTTATCCGTAAAAAATAACATATAAGCGTGAGTTGAAGTGATGTATAATCTTTCTACGAAATCTTCTTCTTTCATGCTTGCGGCAATAACTCCCTTGCCCCCGCGCTTCTGAGTTTTATAAGTATCAATAGGAAGACGTTTTACATAACCGGAATTGGTCATGGTTACAACCACGGTTTCTTCTTTGATTAGTTCTTCCATATCCACGTCGGCATATTCTCCCCGCATTACGGTGGAGCGGCGTTCGTCACCATACATAGTTTTAATCTCTTCTAACTCTTCCCGAATCAAACCATATACTTTTTGTTCTGAACTAAGAACTTCCAGATAGAAATTTATTTTCTGCAGCAAATCAGTATGTTCACTGCGAATTTTTTCCTGTTCTAAAGAAGCTAATTTTTGTAAACGCAAATCAAGAATGGCATTGGCTTGTTCAATGGTTAAAGCATAAGTGGTTGTTAAAAAGTTTCGAGCATCTTCAACAGTTCTGCTCTTTTTAATGCCAGCAACTACTTCATCAACATTATTCAGAGCGACTAACAAGCCCTCTAAGATATGCACGCGCTGCTGAGCTTGCTCTAAATCGTATTGGGTTCTGCGAGTAATTATCTCCTTGCGATGCTTAAGATGATGTTCCAAGAATTCTTTCAAACTCAAGGTCTTAGGCTGTCCGCCAACTAAAGCCAACATATTAATGCCGAAAGAAGTGCTCAAACGGCTGTATTGGTAAAGCTGGTTTAGTATGACATTAGCATCGCCGTCTTTCTTTAAGTCGATAACAATACGTATTCCATCACGATCGGACTCATCGTTGATGTTTCTGATTCCGGCTATTTTTTTATCCTTGACCAATTCAGCGATTTGTTCGATCAGTTCAGACTTATTTACTTGATAAGGTATTTCTTTGATGATAATTTTATCTTCTTCTATCTCTGCAACGCCCTTGATAGTAACTTTTCCCCGGCCTTTCTCGTAGGCATGAATAAGCTCACTGCCGCAAAGAAGTTCTCCTCCCGTAGGAAAGTCAGGAGCAGGAATTATTTCCATAAGCTGCTGGATGTTGATGTTGGGGTTATCAATAGTAGAAATAAGTGCAGTGCAGACCTCTTTAAGGTTATGGGGTGGAATGTTAGTAGCCATACCTACTGCAATACCGGAAGAACCATTAACTAAAAGATTAGGTATCCTGCTCGGAAGAACCATCGGCTCTTGGAGAGACCCATCAAAATTGTCTTTGAATTCAACGGTCTTTTTCTCGATATCTTTAAGCATTTCCTCAGCTAGTTTGTTGAGCTTGGCTTCAGTGTACCTCATAGCGGCAGCATTGTCACCATCTATGCTTCCAAAGTTGCCCTGGCCTTTAATTAAAGGATAACGCAGCGAAAAGTCTTGAGCCATACGGACAAGAGAATCATACACTGCAGTATCACCGTGGGGATGATATTTACCCAGAACTTCCCCCACTATTCTGGCACACTTCTTGAAAGGCTTATTGTGAAACATGCCCAGATCATACATGGCATAAAGAACGCGCCGGTGAACAGGTTTAAGTCCGTCCCGGACATCTGGAAGAGCCCTGCCTACAATGACGGACATGGCATAGTTTACGTATGCTTCCTTCATCTCTTCCTCGATTACTCGGGGAATGATTCTGGAGCTGTTTTCAGCTGGATTTTCTGCTTCAGTGGAGGTCATTTTTGGCTTATTTTTAGTCTAATTATCGAGATTTTAAAAAATAGATTTTATCGACGACAAACCCATATAATTTCGAGAGAAAGAGGCTTTATAAAGATATCGGAAATTTATACTAAATTTCCGGAATCTCCTGAAAAACTCTGTTTTTCGATAGATTGCGGTGATTTTAGTTAATTTTCGGGAGGAGTATTTTTCGCATCTTTCATCGCTTTACTAATCTCATCCTTCCCACCTAATTCTTTTCCCTGCAGCTCATTCAGCCGTTCCACTTCATCTGCTTCCTTATCTACATCTTCTGCTTCTTTCAAAAGTTCAGAAGACACGTGTTTCAGAAACGCTTGCTTGGCTTCTTCACTGGGCAAATCAAAGTATTCAAAGAATTTCTTTGTTAATTTAACTTTAAAAGTCCGCCCGTGTTTTTCTTTAGCCACGAAACCCATTTCTTCTAACTGTTTCATGTGGTCATAAGCTTTAGCATTGCGCAGTTTTACTACTTCGGATTGTACTACTGGATATCGCCAAGCGATTACTGCTAAGGTTTCCATCAACGGCCTTTCTAGTTCAGTGTTAGAGACGAGACTGCTTACTAAAGGAACATACTGGTCGCGCACGGTTAACTTCCAGCCGCTTTCTTTTTTGACAATCTGCAATGAATTATTCATCTGTGCATACTGGCTGCTGAGAATCTGCATAACTGCTTCAACCTGCGGCACTTCCATCGAGCAGAGACTGGCAATACGTTCAGAGGTTATTTCTTTACCGACGGCAAATAATACTGCTTCAATTTTCTTCAGATTTTCTTCCATTTCCTATTTCCGCTTCTTTTTCCTTGAGGAAATAAATCCCTTCTTTCAGGTCTATCTTTCCTTCATCAATCATTTTGTCCAGATAATCTTCCAATATATCAATGTTCATACCAGTATAAATACTCAATTGTTTAGAAGTTAAATTATTGTCGCGCAACAGAATAGTGACATAATTGTTAAGAAGCTTTGCTAAACTGTTATTAGTGAGCTGGTTTTCCATTTTCATCTGTTTAGCCAGCATATCCACACCATGTAATTTTGCTTGTAAATCGTTTAAGAATGAAGAAACGGTCAGGCTGTCAAACTGCAGTTCTTCAGGTTCTATGATCTCAATTAAAGAAGGCATGTAATCAAAACAAAAATCAATTATTTCTGCAACACCTGCAGTCTTTATTTCAATTTCTGCAAAAGCCATCCATAACTCGCTGTCTTCGTGCTGTTTAAGTTCAGCCAATTCTTCGTTAACTATTTGATAATGGCTGTTTTCTTTAAGCTTTTGCAGGTAACCCTTTAAGGTAGAATCAACGTGTTCTTTGGGTTTTCCCAGTACTTCTACGATTGCTCTAAAAAGTATTTTTGTCCCCATAAAGCGTGGAAAGTTTGTGGGTTTTTAAGTGTTTCCCAGAACCTTTTACAAAAAGGTTCATCAAAAGTAACGCTTCGCGTAAAAAAATCAAATATTTTTTGCAGGGCATTTTACAAAAAGGTTCATCAAAAGTGAACCATTTCCGCTGCTCCAAGCGTAATAGCCTAATTCCTTTTAATTATTAATGCCAAACTCAGCAATCCAAAGGCAATAAACAGCACCCAGGAGATTAGATTTTTAGACTTCTCCGCGGTAGATTCATACACCATAATGCCTTCATAGTTAGATAATTCTTCTGCTGGAATTTTTTTTGAAACTAGAAATGATCCGGAATTGGCAGATGGAGATGACAAAAGCAGTGTTTGATCAGCAGAGTTGGCCTCGGCTGGTTCTTTTACATTGATTTTCTGGGTGATTGAATTTTCTGTTTTTTGATCATCTTTTTTATACTTCACCATAAGAGTATATTCTCCTTCGGAAATTTCTGGATCTACTTCGATCTGCAATTCTTCTATGATTAGTTCATCTTTATCGACAGAGAAAGAAATTTTATTTCCCTCCCTTTCCGTTGAAGAGCAGGAATAACATTTATTTCCACGAAAAAGATAACTCCATACTGCGAAATCTGCATCTTGATCGTTCTGTATTTTTAATTTAACGAGCAAGGATTCTCCGGGATAAATGATGGTAGGAAGACCAATAATTTCAAAGTGATTTTTTGATTTTGTTTCTGCTGCTGCCACTGCTGAATTTTTATCTTGGCAAAGGTCTTCATTTATTCCTTCCAAAGTAAATTCTTTTTCAGCATGTAAGCCTAGCCCTTCTACTACTAGCTGCGCTGTGCCTTCTTTGATTTTTTCGTCACAGTTTGGTTCGATTTGAACCGGTAACGTGAACTGATACAAAGTATTTTTATTTTTGAGATGAACTTTGGTTTTCTCACTGATAATTTTTCCGTTCTTCTCTGCCCAAAGAGAAACAGAATACTTAGTGGTTGCTCCTTTGTACGTCTCAATTTCTGCATCGAGCACTTCTCCAAAGGAAACTGTTTCTGGAGAGACCTCAGTGATGTTGATAGTTGAATTCAGCGGTAAAATCTCTTCTGCTGAGCTGCTTATTGTAGCTTCATTTTTGGTCACAATAAACATTTTCTTCACGACATTATTGGTTTTATTGGTATCGTTACAACCAGGATAAACAACTGCATTGATAAAAAGCACTCTGTCTTCTTCTCCGATATTAGTCTTCCAAGATTTTTGATTGTTGTTAGTGGTATTTACTTTAGGCTTTACTATCTCGCTAAATAAGTCTTCAATCCAATATTCGATGACGAAAGGAAAGGATTTGTTGTTGAGCTCTGGTTTAAATTCAATAGATTGCCCATTTTCATAAAAGATACTTTCATTTGTTTTCAGCTGCAGATTTATGTCACAAAAGATATCAGAAGTATCGGCTACTGTAAATTCTGCGCAAGAAGAAGGAAGGACACTATTGACGGTTGAGTTTATGATGGCACCACAAAGAGTGTAATTTCCCCTTTCGAGAGGAATAAACTTTCCCGTGCTTGCGGAAGTGGTGCACCCCAGATCTTTGATGAAAGAATCTTCTTGCACCAGCAGACCATCTTTAGATAAGTTATAAACCACCGTAATCTTATCTTGGGGGCTGCAAGGACTTTTACCTTTGATTTCTATTTTGAACAGAGAAGTATATTCGGTGTTAAGATAAAGAATTCCGGCCAAATTTGCAGATAAGATGAGAGAAGTAGTCTTGTTTTCCTGGTTTTCTTGATTTTCTGAAGAAACCATCATGCTGAGGACGCCTAACAACAGTAACCAGATAACTGCATATCGCTTCATGCAAAACCTGCTTTCCGGCGTTTTAAATAAATTCTCGAAGTTAAAAATAGATAATGTAGTTACTATTCTCCAATACTAAACAAACTTTTTAAACGTACTTATACTTAGGGGGAGTATGGGATGGTTATTTGGTCATAAGAAAGTAGTGCCTAAGGTGCCCTTTCCACAAGGAAAACCTTTTGATGAAAAAGCTTTACAATTCCCTACTTTGGATTCTTCTGATAGAGTCATCGAACCCGATAAGGTAAAAGAAGCAGTGGGATTTTCCAAACCGATGGCTTTTCCTGATGAAGAAGAGAATATGCCTATGGATGAGGAAGCCGAACTTCCGCAAGCTCCAACACTACAGTTCTCTTCACCTCCTAGGTATGCTCCGCCATCATCATCTTCCGGTTTCATGCCTAAACATGAACTTTATGTTAAAGTTGAGGTATATCAGCGTATGCTGGGAGAATTAGATGAACTGCGCCGAGGCTTTACTGATCTGCAACAAATTAATAAAAGTATTGATGAGTCTGAATATAACGAAGAAAATAATTTTAACAAACTACGCCGGGGCATGAAGTCTCTGCACGACGGTTTGCTTCAGGCCGATAAAATACTCTTTAAATCGCAAGGTGATTGAATATGACAGATAAAATGCCAGTTTTTATTAAAATAGAAGAATATGAACAAGTTTTGGAATTAGTAAAAATGGTCCGCAAGAAATTAGAAGATGCCAAAGCAACAGTTATGAAGGTAAACGACTTGAAAAATGAAGAAGACCATCAGCTGGAGATGTGGCACAATGCTCTTGCAGAAGTAGAAAAAAAAATCGATTTTATTGATCAATCATTAAATGAGCCAGAGGAGTTCTAAGGTATGAAAAAAAAATCAAGCCGGGCAAAGGCCCGTAGTAATAGAGTTAGCTCTCGATTGCTGCCCGTTGAAACAAGAGATAAAGGATTAAATTTGATGGTTCAGATTAATGATCCAAAAAATGTGCGCAAGGATTTGCTGGAAGCACTGCGGGAAATTATCATATTCATGCAGGGTTATGAAGCATTTCGCAAGATTCAGGAAGAAAAGATAGCTGTCTTCGCGCAGCTAAGAGACGATGTAAAGGGTTTGAACAACTTAGTAGATTCCAAGTTACGAAGGCTTCTGCCGAAAGGAAAACTTAACGGCATGATCAAAAAATCTTCAGCAAGAGTAGAAGTGATAGAAAAAGAAGAAATTGCTCCTCTGCCGGCTCCAAAATCTCAGCCAAAGATACTTAAGCCAGAACCGCAGCGGGAAGAAACTAGCGATTTGGATGAGTTAGAAACACAGCTGCAAGAGATTGAAAGCAGATTAAAGAATATGAATTGATTTCTTTTTAGTAACTTTTATAAAAGGAGTTCTGATTTTTATTTGTTATTGCGGGCGTGCCGGAGCGGTCAAACGGGATAGCTTGTTTAGTGATACTAAACAAATCCAAACTCAAGGCATTAGAGTAATGAGTGCTCATGCGAGTGCTATGACTAAACTCGATGTAAGTCATCTATTGGCTTAGTGCCTACGCAGGTTCGATCCCTGCCGCCCGCACTTTATTTTTATCTTGACAATGAAAGAATTACTTATCGCAACTGGAAATGCAGGAAAATTTCAAGAGATCTCTGAAATACTACAAGACTTACCTTTAAAGCTATATTCCTTGAAAGATTTCAATCTAGTTATTCCGGAATCAATTGAAGACGGAAATACTTATGCAGAGAACTCACTCAAAAAAGCCAGATATGCTGCACAGAAGACGCACTTGATGTGTTTGGCCGATGATTCGGGAATAGTCGTTGATGCCCTAAAATATGAACTTGGTACTATGACTAGGAGATGGGGCGCCGGTTCTAAAGTAAGTGATCAAGAATGGATTGCTTATTTCTTGAAACGCATGGAAACAGAAGAAAATAGAACTGCAAAATTTATTTGTCATGCTTATCTAGTATATCCGCAAGGAGAAGTGTTATACGATTGCGAAGGCGAGACGAAAGGAATTATAATGTATGAATTACTTGCTCCCATCATTCCAGGATTGCCATTAAGTTCCTGTTTTGTTGCGGAAGGATACGATAAAGTTCTAGCTGCCATGACCGTTGAAGAAAAAAATCAGATAAGCCATCGCGGAAAAGCCATAAAACAGATAAAAGAATACCTGCAGCAATACCATATTAGCGAGAATATTAACTAATCTTTATAAATCACAAAACTTTCTTTATAACATGAGTTTAGAAATTTGTTCCATCGGTGGCTTTAGCAAAACTGAAGGAAACAGTGTAGCAATCCGGGTCGATGATGAAGTTGTTCTTCTGGATATGGGCTTAAGTATGTTTGATTATGTCAAGTTTACTGAAGATATGGAAGATACCAGCACTAAAACATATAGTGCGTTGCTGAAAGCCAATGCCGTACCTGATTATGAATACATAGAAGATTGGAAAGATAAAGTAGTAGCGATCGTTCCCAGCCATGGACATTTAGATCACGTCGGAGCAATTCCTTTTGCTGCATCGTTGTTTCCTCCATCTGCAGTAGTTTTAGGAACCCCGTACACTATTGAAATTTTGAAAAGTATCTTGTGGGATGAACATTTGGAGATACCGCACAAATTTATTCCGGTGAATGCTGGATCTTCATATAAAGTTTCAAAGAATATCACTATTGAATTTGTACACATAACTCATTCTATTCCACAGACCGCAGTAGTGGTTGTTCATACGCCGTATGGGAAAGTCATGTATGCCAATGATTTCAAGTTAGATAATACTCCTGTGCTCGGAAAAAAACCAGATTATAAACGTTTAGAAGAGTTAGGTAAAGAAGGGATAAAATTATTGATCATGAATTGCTTATACGCACACGAACACAAAAAATGCCCTTCTGAATCAGTAGCCAGAGAGATGCTTAAGGATACTATGTTGAGCGTTTCTGGAGAAGGGAAGGCCATGATTGTTACAACTTTTTCCTCGCACTTGGCGCGTTTGAAAAGCATCGTCGAATTGGGGAAGAAACTTAATCGGAAAATTGTGTTCTTGGGAAGATCGCTGGATAAGTATGTCCGAGCAGGAGAGAAGTTAGGTTTAGTAAAATTTACTGACGAGGTAGATTTATTGCGGCACCGTGATCAGCTGGATAAGATCTTTAAGAAGATACGAAAAGAAGGCAAGGGAAAATATTTGATTGTCTGTACCGGACACCAGGGCGAACCGCGCTCAATATTATCAAGAATGATCAAGGGAGAAGTGGATTTTACTTTTGAACAGGGAGATGTGGTTATCTTTAGCTGCCAAGTGATTCCAGTTCCCGTGAATATTGAAAATCGTCAGAAGATGGAGAAATTATTACGTGCTGAAGGCGTTAGGATATTTAGAGACGTGCACGTTTCCGGACATGGAGCAAGGGAAGACCATCGAGAACTGCTGGAGATGATTAGGCCGGAACACATCATGCCTATTCATGCCGAACCGGCAAAGGCAAAAATGATTGCAGAACTGGCGCTGCAGTTAGGGTTTAAGAACACCCACGTGATGGAAGATGGGAAACGGTTAACGCTTAAATAAGTAATTCACCACAACAAATTTATTCTGATAATTTTTTAAAGTAGTCCATTTTTAGCCGATAATGGCGATCATAGACGTTCATACCCACCTAGGAAATATACTGTACCATTGTGGTGGTCACGTAATTAATCAGGAAGGATTGCCAGATAGGAATCTCTTTGATACCGGATTCAAATTGAGAAATTTATTTGATGCTGGTTTTTATGCTGCACTAATTAAGTATCGACACAAAGGCGAGCAACCTCCTAACTTGGTTCGTGAATGGGGAACATATTCTAACCGCCAAAGGAATTTTGTAGCTTCCGTTGAAAATATGCAGAAATCGCTTGATGCTTCTGGAGTGACACAAACTTGCTGCTTGCCTATTCCTCCCTACGTTACTTTTGAAGATATTAGAGGAGCAAAGGACGAGAGAATTATCCCATTCACCGGAGTTGATTTCACTACAAAATATGATCTTGAAAGCGCCTTAGCTCGTCAAGTACAAGAAGGGGCGAAAGGGATGAAGTTGCATCCGATAGTACAGAAAGTGGCGTTGTCTGACCATAGATTAAGGGAAGCTGTAGAAATTTTTTCTGTCTATGAGCTTCCAGTATTGTTTCACAGCGGTGTTACATCATATTACCACGGAAAGGAAAAAAGTAAACAAGAGCCGCGAAATGGAAACATCCCTGAAGCTGAACAGTTGATCGCTGACTTTCCTGAAGTGAATTTCATTGTGGGGCATGCGGGAGGTATCGAAGTGGACCAAGTTATTACGACTCTTCCAAAATATGAAAATGCATCTGTAGATACTTCGTTTCAATCCCCTGAAAAAATAAAGGAATTAGTGGATGCATTTGGTGCGGAAAGAGTTTTATTTGCTTCGGACTGGCCCTATGGGGACCGTAAAACTTCTATCAAAATGGTAAAGTTGGCTTGTGATGGAAACTCAAGCCTGGAAGAGAAACTATTTTACACCAATGCAGTTAGATTGATGGGTCTTTAGATAAATACTACTTCACAACAACAAATTTTATAAAGAGTTTCTTGCTGGGCTATCTTTAGGGGGTTACTTATGAAATTAGTCTTAGCTGAACCAAAATATTTTAAGGATAGCATTTCTATTATCTCAGATTTAGTCTCAGAAGCAAAATTTACTGCTTCCACAAATGGCCTAAAATTAGTAGCCATGGATCCAGCCAACGTAGCTATGGTTGTTTTTGAATTATTAAGCAGCTGTTTTACGGAATATCAAGTTAAGGGAAGCGAAGAGGTTTGCATTAACCTGAATAATCTGAAGCAGATTTTGCGAAGAGCTAAACCGGACGATATCCTTACCTTAGAAACAACTGAAGATAACAAGTTAAAAATTGTGATGAAGAGCAGCACCGTAAGATCATTTTCTATTCCCACTTTAGAATTAGAAGATAAGGAACAACGTGTTCCGGAGTTGAGTTTTCCAATCACGGTAGAATTAGCATCTGAAACACTTTCTGAAGCAATTGAAGATGTCAGCGTAGTGGCTGAATCCGTTACTTTCCTGGGAGAGAAAAATTTATTATGCGTAAAAGCAGAAGGAGATTTATCCAAAGCTTTTATTGAGATCAAGCAGGATGATGTTACTTCAATTAAGACTGCTTCTGCAGATAAGTTCAAAGCAAAATATTCCCTGGAATATCTGAAGAAAATGATTGCTGGCGGGAAATTGGCAGAGCAAGTTTCTTTGCATTTCAATAATGATTATCCATTTAAATTAGAGTATAGAGTGAAAGATCGATTATCTTTGAGTTTTATTCTGGCGCCTAGAGTGGATAATGACTGAGCGCAACTACCTGGCTATTTATTTTAGGATGGGTCAGCTTGAGGAAGGAGATAGAGTTTCTCCAGAGTTGATAGGTTTTGATTGTCCTTTTGATGATTCTCCGGTACTCTTTGCTGAGAATGAAGAAGAATTAGAGCGAAAAATAAGAGAAGTTCATACCGGAGATTATGGTGGTTTTGTGAATCGCGAATGGCATGGTGTAGATTGGAGAGGAATTTATCCCGACGTTATAAGTGATAATCTAGGGAATATTTTGGTAGATTTATACCGGAAAATTACGTCTGAAGAAAACTTTAATCCCGATATTATAAAATATTCTTTTGGAAGAGAAACATTAACACAGTTATGGGAACGAGAGAAAGGGAGATGGATTTTGATTAATCCTTCTTAACTTGTTTCTTTTTATCAAGATGAAGGTTATTTTCTGAAGAAAGCAAAGGCTTGCCAATTTTTTGTTCAAGTTCCTTTCTGGTATTCCCGGCAATTGTTCCACCTTCTACTGCAGAATCTTTGCATTCATGCAGCCCTTGAGAATCTTTAGCAACAGTAATGTCAGTAGTGGCTTTTTCGCCAACCATAGTGAGAATGAGTTCCCAGTCAGCCATATGATCATGTAAGTTCTGGTTTTGCTTTTGCACACCTTTGAATTCTTTATATTCCTTAACTGTTTTTTTTTTTTTTGCTTTGCTGATTTCATTGGTGAGGATAGCAAAATCTTTTTCTTGGGTAACATCTCGCTGTTTCCACCCGTCGGTTAATTCTTGCCTGATGGCAATGCCTCTCAGTCTTTTGTCAATCCATTCTTTAGGATAACCTTTCAATTCATAATATTGTTTTATGCGATTTTGCCCTAACTCCGGGTTTTCTATTTCTTGGATACGTTCGTAACCTGTTTTAGCTAGCCATAATTTGAATGGTTCAGCTTTCTTGGAAGGAATTGATTGTATGATAAGAAATAATGCTTCAGTATTGGCGCAATCTGTCTCATAGTATTTACCATCTGTAGAAGGTAATTTCAGTTGTCGACAACTCGGTTCCGCCAGTCTCTAGCTCTCTCTTCTTAAGCCTGTACCAATAGTCTTTTGGATCAGAACTTTCTGTCAAAGCTTCCACAACATCAACAACAGAAAACCACCATTCCTCGTTATGCCAAATCTTTCTTATCCTTTTTCCTTCAAATACTGAAAGTTTATTCATATTGACCACCACTTAGAATGTTTAATATAGAGAGATGTTTATATATCTTAGGCGAACTTGTCCAGTGCGTGCAAGAACGATCAATTCCGAGTCCCCACCGAACCCAGGAACCTCAGGTAAAGCCTTTTTACTATAGAGAAAGAGTAAAGAGTATTTAAAGTTTAGCTCGATGATCGTAGAAAGCAATATAAAGATTGCTTGGTTTATTCTCGTTAAAGAGGTGAAAGAAAATGTTTGAACCGAAAGATCCATTAGCTCTAAAGGTTGTTTATTGGGTTAACATTATTCTTCTAGTCTTTCTCACTATAGCTGGATTTTCATTTGCGTATACGTTTATACTTTGGTTGCCTTTAATTACATTAGCCTTGGCATACCTGTTTTACCGGTTTTTTATCTCTGCTTTAAAACAAAAGAAGAAATACAGCTATTGGCTAAATATAGGATTCCATAGCCTAGTTTTGATTTACTTTATTGTAAATCTCTTCTTCAGAAGCATTGAACTAAGTGATTTATTTAGATTACTTAATGTTGTTGCATTATATTTCTTATTAACGAAAGAAATGAGGGTTCTTTTCATAGCTCCAGTAACGAAGCTTTCTCGTCGAAAGAAACTTGCTTAACCTTTTTCCAATAGCTCTAGAATCTTCTTTAGGTTTCTGTCTATTTCAATTATCTTCTGGTGCAAGAAATCTTCATGTTCTATTGCTAATGAACGCAGATATTCAGAAACGTGAGCAAACCCTTTATTTTGCGTCTTTAGTTTAACTTGATCATATTCCTCATTCGCAAGCCGAAGATAAATACGATTGATTTTTTGCAAGGTAACCTCAAGTTACCACCTCTTCTCAAACAACCATACATCAGTAGGTGTATATTAAACTGCGGTTGAACCATTTTTCAACCAAAAGGTTTAAAATCTATTGCCTGAAAAATATAGTTTATGGAAGTAGCGACCCTTCATAAGCAGGTATCGTTAAAGGACAAAATAGTGAATCTTCTTACTACGGAATGGCCTCAATCGGCTAATGATATTTACAAAGCAGTAAAAAGCGATTTAGGCGTGGTTGTAAGTTACCAAGCTGTGCATAAGGCATTAAAGCAGCTTATTGATAGCGGTTGTTTAGTGGTGGAAGATAGGCAATACCGGTTAAGCAAAAGCTGGATCGCCAAAATAACTAAAAGAGTTAACCAGATAAGTTCAGCATACAATACAAACTTTAAGCCACAATCCTCTGCGTCTATCATCCTGAATGGCGGAGTTCTTCAGAACATTAGTAATGATAGCTCAATTAGGCCTCTTCTCTTAGAATTAATCAACATCTATCGGAATGAGTTTAATCCGCATAATATCTTTCAAAAGCCAGCAGACGAAGTTCTGACATATTTATTTGAAATTCAAAAAGAGCATGAGTTATTTGTTGCCACACTTGATGGAAAAGTAGTAGGTGGAACAGTATTAGAAAGAAAGGATAAGAATATTGCTGATGAGTACAAAATCTGGAAACTAAAACATTTTGCTCTGATTGAAGGTCTTGATAGTGTAGCTGAACAGCGTATTATTGCTGATATTGAAACCAGACTTCTGACCAAAAGTAAGAAGATGAAAATTCAGCTTAATCTTGCTGAAACAGAGCCACGTTATATCAAAATGTTCAAGGAATACGGATTTACACAAGAAGCTACTCTTGAGGATAGATACAGAGTTGGTGAGAAGATGTTTATTTACAGTAAAGTTTACTGAGCTACTTTCTCTAAATCTTTTGGGCTTTTGATGATAAGAGTATTAAATCCAAATTTTTCTGGAATTGCTCCATCTTGTTCTGGATCATCGCCAATTACTAAACATTCCTGAGGATTAAGCTTGTGTTTTTTGATGAGTGTTTTCCAGTAAGTATCATCGCTCTTTTTACACTGCGTATCATCTCGGGTAAAGGTGAAATCTAAGTATTGTTCTAGATCGTATTTGCGCAGGTAGGCGTTTACAGTTCTGCGCATGGAGTTGGAAACAACTGCTATCTTTTTCTTTTTAGCTTTAATTTTCTTGAAAACGCCGATAACAGTATTATGAAGAACAGGCATGACTTTAATCTGTTTTTCAAGAACTTGGTAGTATTCTTCTAAAAGATTTAATTCTCGGCACAAATCACCGGTATCCCATCGGCCAAACTTATTTTTGATTAAGCCTAAGTCTTCTGCTTTTTGATTTAATTGGGAATCCGTAAGCTTTAACTTTGACTTAATCATCTTGAGAAGCGGTTGATAAAGCTCAGCATAGATTTTAGTGCTGATAATTGTATCATCGAAGTCAAAGAGGTATACTTTGATTGCCATAGAAGAATTGAATATTTGTGGCTATAAAAACTTATCTTTGAATCCTAAGAAATAACGGTACTGTCCACTTCTGAAGTATCTTAGCACAAAGATTCATCTTAAAACACCTGATCTAAAAATAAACATTATTAACACAATTACTGCAAAACCAATAATAATCCAACCAACAAAGGTTAAGACTGATTCTAATTTTTCTTTATTCATCATAAAATACCTTTTAATGCCCGATACATTCCTAATAACATTAAGGATAATCCTAAGCAAATTAATCCATACTTCATTAATCCTTCAACAGTCAATTTTTTCTTCATTTTTTCAACCATTCCTCAGGAAAACTGAGCATGAGAAGTCTGACGCCATAATTAGTATGAGCATTCGATTCTCTATAGCTTAATTTATACTTCTTCTGGATTTTTTTGGTAAGAGCACACAGTGCATCATCAACATCTGCTGTGATTTTTTCTTGTAGTGTCAATCCGGTTTCATCAGTTTTTACCACATCGCCAGATTTGGTAAGTGTTCTCAAGGCTTTTCTAACTTCCAGTAATGTAAGATTTAGTGTTTTTGCTATTTTCTTTTCAGTAAACGGCTTCATATTTTCTTTATCATATTCTGCTTTCAAGAAAATACTAACACGTTGTTCAGTTTTTGTAAGTTTAGCCATCCTAACCACCCCTTTTCAAAAGAATATCGAAGTAATTTTTATAAAGATTTCGAGCTTTGTCACTGCAAATAAACTGAGGTGGTAGATATGATGAAAATAAGATGGATAAATGTTATACAAAAAGAGATGGTGCGAACTTTATACAATGATGGAGCATCATTAACTATTTCTGAAATGAGTCAAAAGCTAGGCCGACCAGAAACTGTGGTCAGAAAACATGCGCTTGGCCTAAAGCAGATGGGAGTTCTGGATATGAGGAGTAAAGTAATGCAGGAAGTTCAAACAGATTTCAATAATCTGATAAGATTGTATGAACTGTATGAAAATACCCCTCGAGAAGAACGGGAATCTTTTCTGAATTGCTTAGAGCCAAAGATCAGACAAGAGATTGAAGTGGCTTTGTAGATTAACGCCCAGCCCTACATTCCTTTTCTTGCCATTTATCTTCTTTTTCTTCCCAG
>CAYRMP010000017.1:0-17260 GCA_964425545.1 uncultured Methanosarcinales archaeon
TAATCCATGTTGGATTTCATCGCTTCCTTCTGCACTTTCATCATCTCTTCCGGATTGGAGCGCAGTTCCTTCATCTGTTTCTGAAAATCTTTCTGCTTCTCCTTCAGGCGTTTCATTTCATTCTGATCGGTCATCAGCTTGTATACTACTGTAATGATCAAAGAGATGACAAAAGAAACTAAAATAATAAGCAGCAGCGGACTGCTGTTTAACAAAGGCTGAAATACAGGATTTAATACTGGATCTAAAAAAGACATATTTATGTTAGTTGCCCCTCATTTTATAAAGATTGTGCAGTAAAAATGCCCAATAGAAAATAATGAAAGACCCATATAACACATAAATAATGCTGGTCTTTCAAACTTTAGTTGAGGCTAAACTAATATGCGAAACTATTGTCCTCAACTAAAAATTGATTAAAACAAAATTTACCCCCGTGAATCTTAACCAGCAGAATCTACGTTTTGATTAACCTTTTTTAAAAAAGATTACTCCATGAATTTTCGCATGGCGGGATGCATATCCATCATATGCTGCTTAGAAATTTCTTCATATAACTTATAGATGATTGATACTGTCAACACAATACTAGTCCCATTAGCTAAAGCTCCCGTCAAATCTGCTAATGCTGCAAGCAACCCTATTGCTGCACCGCCGATGATAGTAAGAGGCCAAATGTACCGGTCTAAAACTCTTTCCAAAACTCTTTCATCTCTTCTGAATCCAGGAATCTGTAACCCTGAAGCAAGAATCTGCCGAGCCTGGCTCTGCGCATTCATGTTTGCCGTCTGCACCCAGAAGATACTAAAAACCACTGCACCAATAACTAGAGCTAAGGTATAAACTAATGCCTGCAATAATAAGGAAGGAGTGAAAGCTCCGCGAAGTATGCTTCCTACTACATTCGGAGCGCTTAACCAGTACACTGCTCCGCTGGCCGGAGAACTTCCTGAAAATGTACCCAAAATGGGATGCCCCCATCTTTCAAATAACGTTGCAAACAATTGCACGTTTGCCAGTAACGCAGCCATTAAAATAACCGGAATGTTGGAGGTGTAAAAGAAATTTAACGGCCATCTGATTCCCTGTCCTCGGACCCTGCCGAAAGATAAGGGAATTTCTACTTTCATCGATTGAGCATATACTGAAATTCCAAATACTAACAATGTAGAAAGAACCCCGGCTAATTGCAGACCCGCCGTAGTTACGTCTCCACCAACAATAGATTGGAAAAATGAAGGTATCGCTCCTGCAGAGATGTCTGGATTAGTAGGTGAAGGAAGAAAATTAAACATGCGGATAAATAATTGCTGCGAAACTCCTGCCGCAATAAATAAACTTATTCCTGAGCCGAAGCCCCACTTGCTGACGACTTCGTCCATGAACATGATCATTATTCCGCCCAAAAATAATTGGAAGATCAACAACATTTCTAATTGGCCATAGAGCGATGTTCCAGCCAAAGAATTTGATGGAGCTAATCCGCCCATCAAAACATAAATAGCTGATTCAAAGATAACAAAGAATATCCCTAATATCTTGTTCAAACCTTGAAATTTCTTCTTCCCCTCGAGGGTAGTTAAATCTAATTTTAGCATACCCGTACCAGAAAGCAGCTGTAAGACAATAGATGAAGTTACTAATGGGCCTATACCTAAGGAAATAATACTTCCGAAAGATGCTCCCAAAATAATGGATAAAAATTCGAATTGTTGTAAGGCGTTTTCACCAAGCCCATACAACGGAATAAAACCTAAGACAAAGAAAAATACCAGAATCAATAAAGTCCATTTTAACTTCTCTTTAAAGGAAAGACGCTGCTTTGGCCCTTTCACTTCAGGAAGACTGAAAATTATTTTGTCAAGGAAAGACATTTTATGCCTGCTCTTTAGTTTCTCCTGCAGAACCGGAAGCAGTAATTACTTCTCCACCGGCGGCAGCAACTTTTTCCGCTGCGCCAGCACTGCAAGATTCTACTGTAAGTTTTAATTTAACAGACGTTGTTCCGGTACCTAACAGTTTATTGTACCCTAACTCTGCCAAATCAAGAGCATAAACATTTCCTTCTTTATGAGCTTTTCCTTGCTTGACTAATTTTGCGACTCTGTCAGAAGTAAAATAACCAAGATTTACTGCTTTTACTACAGTCCTGCTTTTAGAAGTAAAGCCGTGTTTTCCCAGGATATGTCCTGCTTTCACATACTTCATCTTCATGTGTCCTGCTCGCTTACCAGAACCAGCATTACCGCGTCCTCCACGGGAACCTGCACCTCTTCTTTTCTTACGAGCTCCACCGCCGTGCGTACTTCCGCCCCGGTACTTGCCGACTTTCTTTCGTTTGTAGGTCACCATGTGATCACTTTATTATCATTATTACCATTATTATTAATTTACAACATCCTCTTAACTAAATCATTCATCTTCTCGCCGCGGTATCCTAACCCCCCGCCGACTTTAAAAGAAGTTTTTATTCCTTTTCTGCCGAAGCCCTTTAGGGGAGGATTTAAAGCAAAATGCCGCTTATATTTTTTTCCGTTAATCTCGACTGATTTGCCCCGGCCATCTGACAGTTGTCCGCGCTTATGCACTAATTCTGCAAAAGTAGCTTCATCAATTTCTCCCCAAGTGATATAATCTTTAACTTTGAACAACATCCCATTATATGCAGGAGTATCTTCAATAACCACACAATGATTTTTGCGATTCAAGTTCAACATCATCAAAGTTTCCTTGATTGGTTTAACTACTTTAACCATACCGCGAACAAGCACTACTGCCAATTTTCCTTTTGATGTTTTGTGTTGAGTCATTTTGTTTTTGTTTGAGTAAGATTTTTTAAGATTTTTATGCGACCACTGCCGGTTCAATCTTTTCTTCAGTATCTTGATCCTGCTTCATCTTTCCTTCGACTACGGCAAGTTTTCCGACATGCTGAGGCTGGACTTTGACTTCTGTCAATTTCTTTAATGCATCCACTAAAGCAAAAATCAAGTTAGGTTTTGTACCGGTCTGACCTTTAGTCTTGCTCCAGATATCCTTGATTCCGGCCAGGGCTAATATTTTTGCGCATTCCTTTTCAATACATAATCCTTTTCCTTGCGGCGCAGGCATTAATTTTACCCGTACAGATCCGCAGCGGCCTTCTACTGCAAAAGGAATAGAGTTTGGTTCAGTCGCACCTGCTTCCCAGCTGCCGCATCCTCTCCTAATTCTGATTAAATTGATTCTTGCGGTACGCTTGGCTTTATCACGAGCCGGAACAGTTTCTTTACTTTTACCCATTCCCACTCCGACATAACCATTCCTATTTCCGATAACTGCGCATACTTTAAAGTGAATCTTATTTCCTTCTTTAGTTTTCTTTTGAGTCTGCTTGAAGATACGGCGCTGCCCTCCTCCAAACTTTCCTTTTGCTTGACCAATCAATAGTAGGTCTTCTTCCATATTCGGAAGGAGCTGATCAACAATTCCTGCTTCCATGATTTGATATCCTTTGTTAAATATCTCATCAATATCAGTGATTATTCCATCCTGCACCATTTTACCTAGAGCGGTTTTTGGTTTCCAAGTTTTTTCTGGAGCTGGGACTGATTCTATCTGTTTTGCTACTTTCAGGTCTTCTGCACCAGGTAATTCGTCTTCTGCCATTTTTTTTCACATTCAATTATTATTTTCAGTTTATTTTTTTATTTTGATTATTTTTATTTAATTATTTATTTTGATCGTTTATTTTGATAATTTTTGTTTAACTTGCGCAAACGCTGAGCTTATACTTTCTGGCGCCGCATTGCTTTTTAAATATTGCGCAAACTGGACTTTGTTATGCGCGCCTTTCATTTTTCCGGCATAATCCTGGATATGCGCTCCTTGAATTTTTTTATCATCGGGAAATAAATCTTTTCCACTGTGTAAGACATTAACGCCTGCGTCAAGAACTCCTTTAAGGAAAGCATAATATTTTCCTTGGTGCAAAGGAGACTTGAATCCAGTATCAAAAACTAATTCGCCCTTATACTTTTTTTCTGCTGCTTTTTTCCCTAATAAAAATCCGGTTAAGTAAGCGGCAGGAAGATTTTTGCATGAATACTGCCATCCGGATTTGCGGAGAACAGAAGAATCTACACCGACTAATACTTTATCTCCTTTCGGAGTAAATTCTACTAATTGAGCAATTACTCGCTTATTAGTAAAGCGTACTACTAATCGCCCTTTGCGGGATAATAATAATTTTAGGCGCTTCAAGTAATTAGTCTTGTTTTCGCGCTTTCGGCTGTACATTACGGTTCGTGGTTTTCTGTTGACCATGGTGTGTATTTTATTTCATGATTATTTTATGATGATTATTTGCTGCCGCTTTCGATCAAGTGGTGCTCTTTGAGGTAGAGCTTGATGTGACGCTTGTTCCTGAAATATCCTCCTTTAGATTTTGTATATAGCATACGATAATTGTTAGTGGAAAGTAAACTTTTATCGCGAAGTTCTTTCAATAATACTCGCTGGGCGCGTACTCTGATCATCCATTTTTCTTTTCTGGTGACTATGGAATTTTTTGATCCTTTCCTGCTTCCTTTTCCTCTCTGTCTTCCTTTACTCTTCTGCTGGGCTATTTTGCGCGCTCCGCCGCGGGAATGTTGATTAACTTTTGCTGTTGATATTTTCCCTACAGCAATAAGACCGCGCATATCAGAGCGAGTGATTGCTTTTTGAATGTCATCTAAGGCCTCTGGGGAAAAAACTACTTTCTTCGGTGAAACGTTCAAGATTTTTGCTGCAAGTTTCTTTTTATTTTTCATGGTGTGTGCCTTTTAATGTGATTATTGCTTCTTGGTGATAGTTTTCTCCATCATTTCATGTTCTTTCTTCTTAGTATGTTCTTCTGCATCAGCTTCTTTCACTTCAGACTTTTTCTTTGCTTCTTTTTCTTTCTGGGCGCGTTCTTCTGCTTTTTTCTGTTTTTGTTCTTCTTTTTTGCTTGCTTCTGCTGCTCTTTTTTTCCGCCATTCTTTCCGTTGTTCGAAGTCTGAAACTAATTTTTTTGCTGCAGTGCTCGCATTTTTAACATTTAGTAAAGTGATTTTTTTCTTTTGCGCCAGCTCTAATAAGGATAATTTCTTCTTGTTTCCTACACTTGCTGCAATGATTGCTCCCTGGATTTCAGGATTTAATGCTTGCAATTCGCCCATGTTGTGTACTACTACCATCTGCAAACCTGATTGGTGCAATCCCCTAACTTCTGCTGGAGCCCCATATCCGGGATTAGGCATGGCCGGTCTGCCGCAGTGCATCTGGCGCACTTTTGAATGTCTTCCGCGGGGGAATCTCCATCTGACTTTTACTCGTGCAGAAAAATTTGATTCTTTCACCACGAAATCCGGTTTTTTCATGTCCTTTCTCAGTTGTAGTAATTTTTCTTTTATCATAGTATTATACTTTCATGCTTTTGTCTGCTTTATTAGTGATGTAACACCCGTCTTGGAAAATTCTTCGATCGCGGTTAGTGATCCTGCAGGCTGTTTCAATGTTGGCTGCAGTTTGTCCTGCAACTTCGATATCTGCGCTGCTTACGACTATTTCTTCTCCATTGACTTTAACTTCTGCCCCTTTTACAATTTCAACTTTTCTAGGGACAGCTTCGCCTAAAAAATTCTTAATTACGAGTTCATGGCCGGCTACGGATACGTTCATAGGGAAATGACCGGAACAAATTCTTAATTTGTATATAAATAGTTCTTGCACTCCTTTAACCATGTTTACAATATGAGATTCAAAAGAACCCATTATTGTTTTTTCTCGCTTAGTGGCTTTTGCTGCAAACAATACTACTTTGTTTCCGTCTAAAGACACGGAAATTTTAGGGTGTAAAAAATTACGGTTTACTTCTCCCTTCGGTCCTTTAATCGTTAACAGGTTGCCAACTAAATGAGCAGTTACGCCTGGCTTCAGTTCGATTTCCCGTTTTAAGTCGTCTTTCATGGTTTGATTTGGATTAATTTATGATTTATTGTTTCTTGATTATCTTTTTATTAACAATCAATAACAATATGCGATAAGCCTTCCTCCCGTTTGCTTGTCTTTTGCTAAATTGTGAGTTACTAAGCCTTGTGGTGTTGAAACGACAATCATACCAAAATCCTTTGCCGGTAAGTATCTCTTTTCCCACTTTTCAAACTCATGCTTGGCTGTTGAAAATCTTGGCTTAATGACTCCGCACTTGTTGATATTCCCCAAGAGATGCACTTTCAGTACTCCGCCTTTTCCATCATCTATTTCTTCAAAAGAGCCCACGTATCCTTGCTCATTCATGAGAGTAAAGACTCTTTTTATGATAGATGAGGCTGGCTTAATCAGTACTTCACGCTTTCCTACTTTCTCCGCGTTTAGGATTTTCGTCAACGCAGCTGCCAATGGATCGTTAAACATTTTTTTTGTACCTCATTAACTATATTTCTTGAAGCCAATTTCAGGGCCCATTTCTCGGAAGCACTGCCGGCAGATGTGTAAGCCGTATTTGTTTATGTGCGCCCGTGTTCGTCCGCAGTTGCGGCATTTTCGCAATGCAATTCCGCATGATCTCGGTTTAGGACTGTTAAATTTGAAATACTTTGCTTTCTTAATTGGTTTATTATCCAGTTGAGTGAATGCTTTTTTATGGTCGCTGGTTGTCATGCTTAATGAACCTCTACTCCTAGTTTTTGGACAAAGGAGATTGCTTCTTCTTTACTGATCAGATGAGTTTTACCTACTGGAGCTGTTTTTAAGACTCTTTTCCTTACTCTGAACCCTGGACGCTCTAGAGTTACTGCTGCTTCCAGACCGATGATCTGTAATTCAGGATCGTACTCTAATCCGGCGATATCAATATATTCCGGAATTCCAAAGGAAAAATTTCCTTGATTGTCAAAGTTACGTTGATCTAAGGCATTATCTTTAGCGGCCACTAAGCGCTTCAAAAGCTTTTCACAATCTTTACGTACAGTTACTTTGCAGCCGATAGCTAAACCTGGACGCAAACCCCAGCCAGGAATACGTTTCTTTGTTTTTGTTTCCACTGGTTTAGTAGAAGTTATTTTGTGTAATAGCTTAAGCCCTTTCTTAAGCAAGTCTTCATTCTTTCCCGCACCAATATTTAAAGTGATCTTCTCGATGCGAATTCCCTTCATGACATTGTTTGCGGTTTTCATGTTTTGTCTTGATTATTTTCTTGGTTTTTTATTTTTCGTGATTGTTATTTTTTATTCTAAACTTATTTCTGATTCTTTATCGCCCACTACAAAGAGATAATCTTTTGCAGTGTCGACATCTGCTCCGTCAACGGTATAAGTTGCTTCTACACCTTTGATTTCTTTCAAAACGCCTACATCACCGGCATGTTTTCCCTTAATCAGGAATACTTTTGCGCCTTTCTTGGCATGAAATATTTTAGTGACACTGATTTTGGGAAGAGCAACAACAAAAGTATCTCCAACTTGTGCTTTTGCATCGCTGATGATGTTGCGGCCGTCGTGAAGGTTGAATTGAATTTTTCCTCCTTTCAGGGCAGTCTTGCCTACTACTTTTGCTAATTTGACAGAAGATTCCTTAGCAGAGATTTCTGCTAATCTTAATCTTCCTTTTTTATCTAAAAGCATCCGGTATTGCTTCTTTAGTTTAGGAACGGAAAGTACATCAAATAAGCCGACGATAAATCGATGATTAGTTCTGGCTGCTCCATCGACCAAGACTTCTTTATCACCGATAATCTTTCGAGCTTCGCCCATAGTAGAAGCTACTTTCAATTCATCACGCAATAGCAAGCCCAAAGGCATTCCATATTCCAGCGAATGGGCGCCGGGGCTAGGACGAAGAGTAAAGATGTTTGTTTTTCTCCGTACAAACCAGGTTCGTGGTGCTGCGATGAGTTTTAAGTGATTTTTCATGGTTTCATATCCCCGCTTGATTTTGATTTGGCTTTTGATTGTAATTTTTCTTTTCCTGCTTTGCGCCGCTTATCAGACATATCCAACACAACAATCATTAAGTTTGATGGACGGAGAGGCACTGGCACTTTGGTACCATTCTTTTTGGTGTAATCCATGCCGGTTACAAAAACGCGTTCGCGTTTTAATTCCACTCGTTCTACTTTTCCTTCTTGTTTTCTGAACTTGCCGCGTAATACTTTTACTTTGTCGCCTTTGCGAACCTGCATAGCCCTGGTGCCTTGTTTCTGGCGTAATTCTGAAGATAAATGGACGTGAACTAATTTCTGCCGTATGTGGAGCGGAGCATTATATCTAAACTTGTGCTGTTTGCGCGATTGAGTGCTTCTCTTCCAACTGGTTGAAAATTTTTTCTTTTCCATGTTATATACCTATTTATATACCTATACTATCATGCTCGCTATTTTTGCTACTGCCGGCCATCGCTCAGCAACTTCTTTTGCTATCGGTCCTTTGAAAATAGTTCCTTTGGGATTTCCCTTTTCATCTTTCAATACTATCGCGGCATTATCTGCAAATTTGATTCTGGTCCCGTCAGCTCGGCGGTATTCTTTTCGCTGACGTACAATAACCGCAAATACTACTGTTTTTCTCATTTCTAATTTTCCTTTTTTCACCGCAGCCATTACTAAATCGCCCACACCGGCAGAAGCAATTCTTGCTTTGACCGTCTTTGATCCGACTACGGAAAAGATTTTGATTACTTTTGCACCGGAGTTGTCACAGGTATTAACTCTTGCCTCAACCGGCAGTCCCCGCGTTACGTGGCTTTTAAGCGCTTTCATTCTTCTTCACCTGCTTCTTCAGTAGTTTTCTTCTTCTTTACGATTTTCTTTCCTGGTTCTTCAGCACCAAAGTGATGCTCAATTTTTCCCCCTTCGAGGATTTGAATGATAACGTGATGTTTAGTTTTACTTAATGGCCTGGTTCTGGCTACTAACACTTGCTGGCCAACTTGTGCATCAAGGCAAGGGGGATTGTGCACCCGCAATCTAGACCTTCTCAAAGCAAATCTTTCGTATTTAGGTATGTAGGAAGATCTGTTCCACTCGATAGTTGCAGATTTATTGGTATCTTTCTTGACAACTTTTCCCGTCAATAATTCTTTCTTTACTACTAACCCGCCGGTAAACGGACAGTTTTTATCGTAGTACTGACTATCATAAGCGCGTTCTGGCGCTGCTATTCCCAAAACTTCTTTCTTTACTTTCATCATTTTGTGTTTTTCTCTTCTTACTTTGTTATCCTTTGAGCCGGTCTTCCGGCCGTTTTGCGATTACTTCGCCGGAAATTATTTTCCCGCTTTTCATCAGCTTAAACGTAATTATCTGTTTCATCAAGATAACATCTTTGCCGTTATCCTGAGCAACCGTAATCGTTTCTTTGGTCTCGTCGATGATTTTCCCTTTTATTCCAAGATTGCTTTTATTCTTGGAACTCACTATTTCGATCGCTTCTCCGATCAGTTCGTAAGGAAATATTTCTTTTCGAGCCATAGTTAAGCCGTAATTAAACTGCTTCCACCGAAATCAGCTTGATTTCGATGCATGAAATGAAGAAACTACTTCCATTTCAGCACAGAAAAGCGTTAGTTTCGCTTTTCTTGTGAGTTTAAGCAACTTCGATGGTTTCTTCCGGAAAACCCAGACCCACCAACGCTGCCTTCATTCTTGATTTATGATCGCCCTGAAGTTCAATTTGTCCCGTCTTGGCTGTGCCGCCACAGGCAAATTTCGATTTCAAAGCTTTGAATATTTCATTGACATTCGCTTCTTTCTTTATGCCGCTGATGACCGTATACTTCTTGCCGAACTTTCGCTTTTCTATGGTCACCGTGATTTTTTGTTGCTCACGGGCAATTGCTTCACAGACGCACAAGTCCTCTGGAAGCCCACATTGATTGCATACGCCTACCACAAATCATCACCGCAGTGAAAATTTGTGGAGGCGCCAAAAATCAATGATTTTTCTGCGCCAACCATGTTTATTGATGCTGTACCTCGCGCTCATTCAGTAAAGTCAGGATACGGGCAATATTTTTTTTAGTCCGTCTTACTTTTCCGGAACTTGCGGTTCCGGTTCCTGCTCCCACTTCAATCTTTAATTTTAATAGTTCCTTTTTAAATTCTTTCAATCTACTGTTAAGTACAGGTGTTTGTTGTTCGCGCAACTCTTTCATTACTTTCATGAGTCGCTCACCTCGGTTGCTATTTCTACTGCTTCGACAGATTCTGGAACATCCGCAGTTTTTACTTCTGAAGATTCCTTTTTAGTATCTTTTTTATCTGCTGATCTCTTGGTGCTTCTCCTTTTCTTAGGAGCAGCTTTTGCTGGCGCTGCAGTTTCTTTTTCTACTGGAGCCGCAACCTGTTCTGGTTCTTCTAATAATTTTATTTTATCGGGAAGGATGATATCTGGCGGCATAATGGCAACTTTAACGCCGATGATACCGCTTTTCAGCAATGCGGATTTTTTTGCGACACGGACTGAAAGCGCTACATCACCGCATTTTTTTAAATAACCGGTGTAAAAACGCCAGCTCTTTGCTCTCGCTCCAGGAATCTTACCGGAAATGATTATTTCTATTCCGAGTGCTCCAGCATTAATGACGTTCTCCATCATCTTGTGTCCTACTCCTTTGAATCTTGCTGAACCGAATCGTTCTAAAGATGAAACAATTCGTTCTGCAACAATGTTAGCGTTAAGGAAAGGATTGGAAACTTCGCTGATTTCAATTTGAGGATTTTCCAAGTTGAATTTTTCTTTTAGAGCTTTAGTAAGGGAACGGATATTTGCCCCCCTAGAACCAACAATTAAACTTGGCCGGCTGGTATGAATTACTATTTTTTCACCTAAAGGAATTTTTTTCAGGGAGATAGTAGAAATGCCCACGTTACCGAGAGTTTTTTCTACATACTTTCGAATGTAATATTCTCGAGTTCTTTGTGCTACGAATGTTCTTTCAATCATTTTCTTCCACCTGACGATCGTAATGAACCTTTCTTCTGTAATTCTTCATAAAGATTAGTTACTTGTTCGGTATCTTTACGTTCTTTCTCTTGTATTTTTAATTCGGCAGCTTTCTGCTGCGCTCTTCGTAATAATTCTGAAGGTGATGGTTCTTCTACTGCTGCAGTTTTTACTTTCACTGCAGGTTTAGTAGCTGGAGTTGGAATATGTTCGTGCTTGTGCTCGTGATCTGCATGATTGTGATTATGATCGTGACCAGATTCATGTACGGAGTGGTGTGCGGGAATATGTTCTGGTTTAGTTGCAACGCTTTCTTTATGTTCTTTTTTCACTGGAGCAGCTGCTTCGGTAACTTTCTTATTAGCAACTCCTCGTTCTTTAACTTCAACTTCAACATGAGTTCGCTTGGTTCCAGTCCTATGTCTTCCGCCGCCGAAGGGGTTAGGAGCACGATTTGCAACCAATTTGGTAATTTTCAATGAGCTAGTGTTCAATCCTTTAAAATGAGCATTTGCTTCTACTGATTTCATAAGTTTTAGTATTTCTGATGCAGCCTTAGTTGGATACCTACCGGAAGACATTCCTTTTTTATGCCCGGTGTTGCGTATAAATTTCTTGAATGAAACTGGTCTTTTCAAATCAACTACTTCTTCCAAGTATTTCTTAGCATATGAAAGATCCTTGTAACGCAAAGAATCGCATATCTCGATGCAATGCTTGGTTGAAACTGGCAAGTTCAATGCTTTCGCTGCGGCAAGATGTCCAAGTTCCGTTTTTGAGTTTGTAGTAACCATAGTTTTGTATTGTATTTTATGTTTATCTCGCAGAGACTGCTTTACTTGATCTGGTAGCTCCAATACCTGCTGCGCTGTGTGCTACTCCTTTTCTGGTCGGGGAAAATTCTCCCAAATAATGGCCTAGCATTGAAACGATGATAGTAATCGGAAGATATTCTTTTCCGTTGTAAACACGAAGCGTCTTTCCGACCATGACTGGAAGAATGATCATGTCTCGGCAGTGGGTCTTGACATTATTTTCTCCTGCTTCGATACGCAGCATCAAACTTTTCTGTGCTTCAGTAAGACCTCTCTTCAAAGATCTTCGCTGGCGTGAAGGAATCAGTTCCATGAATTCAGCCAGGTCTAACTTGCCTGCGTCTTCTTCCAATTTTCCTTTCCAAGTGAATTCTTTAGCCATTGTTTAGTATAATTTCTCCAGTTTAGTTTTAAATTCTTTAGCCACAAACTTCTAAAAGTTTGATCATTAGGGCGACATGCGCTTTTTTTCTAAAAGCTTAGTCACTAAGATCAGACTTCCCTCCGTTGATTTATAATTTTTATTTGTCATTTCTTGATTGTTATCTCCTTATTTCTTCCTTCTACCTGTTCTTCGCGGTGCAATCTTACCTGCTTTTCTTCCCGGAGGAGCATCTCTAGGTGATTGAGTAGGCCGTCCTTTGATGTGAGAACATTTTCCACCAAATGGATGATCAACTGCGTTCATAGATACTCCGCATACGATTGGATATAATTTGTTTCTTGCCCGCATCTTATGATATTTAAATCCTGCTTTAAGGAAAGGTTTGTCTAATCTGCCGCTTCCTGCAAGAACTCCGACCGATGCTCTGCAATCTGGTTGGAATAATTTTTCTTTTTTTGACGGTAATTGCACTCGTACTGCTTCTTCAGTCTTTGATATAACTCTGGCAGATGAACCTGAAGCGCGGACTAATTTCCCGCCGTCAAGAGGCTGCAGTTCAATATTATGAATTAAAGTACCTTCTGGAATATCGCGCAAAGGAAGAACATTTCCTATTTTTACATCTGCGCTGCCGACAGCAATTTCGTCGCCTACTCTGATTCCGTCTGGTGCAAAGGCCAATCCGCGTTCGCCAGTTAAATAGGATACTTCAATCAGTGGCGCGGAATGTCCTGCGCAATGAATAATATCGGTAACCATACCTGAAGTTTGCAAGGCGTAATGCTTAACTCTTCCTTCATAGCGGAAACTAGGTGCGCGATACCGCGGTGTTCCTTTTCCCCGTCTTTGTTGGATTAAGTTTTTACCCACAAACTTCTAAAAGTTTGATCATTAGAGTGACATGCACTTTTTTTCTAAAAGCTTAGTCACTAAGATCAGACTTCCCTCCATTTGATTTTTAATTACCATTTTATATCAACCCTAAATCTGCGCTTACGTCTGAAGCTAGATTTTCTGAACTTAATTTCACATAAGCTTTCTTAACGCCAGTGAATGAATTATCGATATTGACTTTGATCACTTTTACTTTATATAATTCTTGAACTGCTCTCTTTACATCTGCTTTAGTAGCAGAAGCAGAAACAGAAAATACCAATTTGTTGTCTGTTTCAATTTGACGAATATTCTTTTCTGTAGATAAAGGAGCCTTGATAACCGTATAAGGATCGAATGAATCTTTGACTGATTCAGTCTTCATTTGTTCAGTTTCCATTTGAGTTTTTTTCTGTGTCATGTTAGTATTAAATCATCATAGGAATAATTTTTCGTCAGCTACTTTCTGCACGGCTTTTTCCGTCCATAAAGTTACTCGCCCTGCATCTGCACCAGGAGCAAGCAATTCTGCATTCAAAGCCTTGACTTCTACTGCGTCAACTCCTGGAACGTTCTTTGCTGCATTCAACAGAGGACAGTCGCCGCTGGTAACTATTAATACCCCTTTTTTGAACCGATATTTTCTTCCCCTCATTTTACCCATACCGGCACGAACTTTTTTCTGGGATGATCGCCCTAATTCTTCTGCAAATCCTAAATCTAATAACAATTTTTCTGCTTCTTTTGTTTTGGAAATTGATTCTACTGTGCCATTTACCACGAAAGGATATTCGGCGGGTAATTTATGTCCTCTTTCTGCTACTACTTCTTTGAGAAGAGTTGCTGACATAGCGGAACGGATGGCCTTACGATTTTCTTTCTTGTTGATTTTTCGTTCTAGGACTTTTTCTGCTTTAGGAGGATGACTGCGTCGTCCACCCACGGTTTGAGGAGAAAATGTGCCCATCCAGTTGAATCTGGTTCCTCGACGAGAAAGAATTTTTCTATTTACTCTGCTGATACCGAAACCATAACATCCGCGATACTTTCGACGGCGTTTGCTTAATTTTGAAGAGTGGCGTAATCCTGCTAATGGATCTGAACCATATGCTTGACGCGCTTTGCTCCATAAAGAATGAACTGCGCGCTTAATCAAATCAGGACGGAATTCTTCTTTAAACTGACTAGGCATATTCATGTCTCCAGTTTTCTTGTTTCCGCTATTGACGATTGGAAGTTTCATCTTATGATTTCACCGATACATATTTTATTTGAGGAGCTTCTTTAGTCATAGAATGATCCGGTCGGATTGATTTAGTTAATACGACTGGCCTTTTTTTGACTCCGCTTACTGAACCCCTGATTAAAAGGTAATTATTTTTTACTACACCATATTTGGTAATTCCGCCGACGGGAGTAACTTCTGCACCGTTTTTTCCTATTTTTAGAAGCTGTTTATTATATTCTGTCCGAAGATGGAAACCCATTTTACCTGATTGCGCTACGCTATATCGCACCCGATTAGGATGCCATGGCCCAAGAGTTCCGATACCCCTCTTGGTTTTCTCTGCTTTATGCTGTCGGATGGGAACACCAAATCGCTTAACGGTTCCCTGAAATCCTTTTGCTTTAGTAATTCCGTGAATGTCCAATGATGTGCCTGCTTCAAACACTTCTTCTACTCCGAGATCTTTTCCCAGAACTTGTTTTGCGTAGGCTAATTTTTCTTCCTTTTTTCCGCCGAGAGCAATTTCCAATAATTTTGGTTTTTTTGTTCCGATATCTGCTGCAGAAGGATTAGAATGGACGAGAAGGCGAAGATCTTCGAAATCAGTAAAATTGTCAAAAGTTTTAGTTGCTTTTTTCTTGGGCAATTGTATTTTTTTGCCTAAATGCTTGGACAGATTTTCTGCCCAGACACAGCCTGCTTTTCGCACGCCATTAAGATGTTTGTTATAGAAACAAATGCCTGCCACCGTCATTGGTGGACAATCGATAATGGTTGAAGCGACGCTAACCTCTTCTCCTTTGTTAAGAGAGCGAGGATGATTATCAATAACTTGGATATGGGTCATGCCTGCTTTATAACCGACAAACCCTAATGGCCTAGCTTTGCTTTCAGGAGCCCACGATCTAAGCCTAGCTACAGAATGTTTAGCTCTACGTCTAGGCCAAAATTGAATACTTCCATGTCTTGGTGCGCTTGGTTGTCCCATTGTTGTAATTGCCTATTTATGGCTTCCATCTTAAGAACCACAAGTGATTAGTGATGGTCACCTTTTCAGGCTGATTTTGACGCAGACCATTTAATCGACGATGCCGATCAGTGTGATTTGCGCCTATTTTTACTAAGTTTCCCTTTTGGGATAAGGGTTATTTATAAATGTTTCCAAAAACGACACTGTTAACTAATCGTTGCATTAATAAATAACAAATTTTTCCTCTCTGTCAGAGAGGTGAAAAATATGTTTAAATGTAAGTTCTGCAACGATACTTCTGCCAGAAGGCACAGTGTTAGGAAAAATACGGTAGGACTAACACCTGTTTACTATTGTAAGAAATGCGATCTCTACTTTGTAAACAGACATGGTTTTGAAAGCTACAGGCACAGCCCTGAAGTCATTACCGTTGCTCTTGATTTACGAGCAAAAGGACTTAGTCTTAATGATGTTGTTGATCATCTTGACCAACATCACAGAGTTAAAGTAACGAGGACAACAGTTCTCAACTGGCAGAGAGATTTTGGGCAGAAGCTGAAAAGCTTCTCCCAAACACTTACACCTCATCTTGGTGGAACATTTCATGCCGATGAAATGTTTGTAAAACAAAGAAAAAATTGGATTTATTATTGGGATTGTCTTGATTATGAAACAAAATTTATCGTCGCAGATCATATTAGCGACGACAGAAATGACAAAGAAGCAGTTGATTTTTTGAACAAGATTAAATGTGGAAGCCCAGAGCTTCCAAGCATTGTTCATACTGATTGCTCGTACGATTATCCGCCTGCGTTCAGAGAAGTTTTTCCACGCCGCAGGATACATAAATCATATCCTGCGTGGAAAAAGAAATTCAAGAACAATCCTATTGAGAGATTTCATAATACTTTGAAACAACGTTACAAAGTGTTTCGAGGATTTGACAATATTGAAAGTGCAGAAAAATTCTTTGATTTTTATCGAGTGTACTATAATTTTATCAGAAAACACATGAGCTTGAGCATGAAAACTCCCGCTCAAGCCGCTAAAATTGAACTTAACTTAGGGAGAAACAGAATCAGAAGCATGATAGAGATTTTGCTCACTTTTGTCAAAGCGAGATTTTGGCTAATGCCAAAATGAAATTTAAGGGTAAGTTAACAGTGTCCCAAAAACGAGGCTCTGTAGAAAATGTAGGTTAGCATCATAAAGTCAAAGCTACTACTATTAAATATCTAGCTGACAAGAGGGATGTCTCTTACGGAGAATGTCAGCTATTGGGTTTAAAATTCGACAGCTTTGAAGATGCTAACCAGAACGAAGAGAGATTTTCTACATAGCCCAAAAACGAAAAGATGGATTTTGGAAACCTCGGAAAATTTAATTTTCCGTTGATATCGGTAATGGGTGGATAAGTGAGATTAAAAAGTGAGATTTGAAAAAAATAATATTTCAGTTCTCAAGTAAATAGTTAACTGTTTAAAAAAGAAAAATAAACACAATAAAGAGAAAATATTTGTTCAACTCCTTACTTTCTTTCGTGAAGGTTTCTTTGTTTTTCCACCAAGGGCTGCTAATAATTGTTCTAAAGGCGCACATCGTTGTTGCTCTTCCTGTTGAACCTTTAGTTGTTCTGCTGATACATGTCGCTGTTCAAGAATACTATAAAGTTCATGAATTACCCCCAAGCCAACCGTACTATCATAAATACGCGCGCCGGTGGGTGAAGTGATAGTCAGAAACTTTTCACTCTCATGATTACTAACAACCCCAACAATAGTGTAACCATTTATAACATCAGATATGCCTTCAAGTTTAATTTCGTATTTGCTTCCAAAATCACCCTTAGTATAATTCCATCTATCTGCCAATTCTGGACTAAGCAATTTCTTGTAAAGCTGTTCTAACAATTTATTTTCCGTTTCATTCATCATAGTAGCTCACCTGTTTCTTTCCCAGAATAATCCATTAATAAATCTTCTGCAACAACGATACTGTATACTAAACGGATGATATAAATATAAGTACATCTTTCTCTTCTTT
>CAYRMP010000018.1:0-16845 GCA_964425545.1 uncultured Methanosarcinales archaeon
AGGATTTCTTATTTTAATAAGCTGGACAAAGCCAGCTAATATCCACGCAAAGCCAAATTTTCCACAATCTTTATATCTCCGTTCTTTCGGACACCGAATATGACTAAAATTTCTACCGGTGCTGCATGTTTAGATGTGCTCTTAGAAGGAGGATATGATTCAGATATTCTTACTACTATTTTCGGACCTTCCGGTGCAGGAAAAACTAATTTCTGCTTACTGGCCGCAGTAAAGATTGCTGAAGCAGGTAAGAAAGTTCTCTTCATCGATACGGAAGGGGGCATTGCCGTAGAAAGAATAAAACAAATTAGTGCTGATTATGAAGAAGTATTAGGTAAAATTATTTTTTTTAATCCAGTCACATTTGTGGAGCAGAATGATATCTTTGAAAAAGTTAAGGAAATGATCAGCGACCAGATTGGAATGATTGTAGTTGATTCTATTTCCATGCTCTATCGCTTGGAATTAGGCAGAAGTGAAGAAGTATATGAAGTGAATTCAGCTCTGGGAAGACAGATTGCTTATTTAGTAGAAATAGCGCGGAGAAAGAAGATTCCGGTATTAATTACCAATCAAGTGTATGCGGACTTTGATCATCGTGAAGAAGTCAAGATGGTCGGCGGAGATCTGCTGAAGTATGGTTCTAAATGCTTATTAGAATTAAAACGCAGCGAGGATTATCGGGAAATTATTTTGCGCAAGCATCGCTCTTTGCCGGAAGGAAAAAGAATTAAGTTTAAAATAGTGGAAAAAGGAATAGAGATTCTATCATAAGTATTACTAAATATTAAAACTTATAACCTTCTTTCCCGCTGATTAATTATGGATGAGGGATGTGAGTGGGATGAATTTCGGCCGATTAGTATTCTTTCAAAAGGAATTAGGGATTATTTTGTCGGTGATGCACTTCTCCTAAAGCAAGATTTATTGGCACATAAATTGAGGATAATTTTAATCCCTGCTCCGGAGCAGAAACACTGCGGGCATAAAATTAGAGCAGTAGAAACTGAAAATCCTGCCTGGTACAGCAACTTATATTCACAAATACCTTATTTTAGGAGGGATCGTTCTTTGTGTGCTTTAGAAAGAATTGTACTAAAAGAAGATAAAGCGTTTACAGATATTAATTGTGGGGTGGTGCGATATAAATATCATTACGATTCGGTTTATCGTAAGTTGATTTTCGAAAGATTGACGAAAGGGTTTATCCATGAAGGGCATCGAGTTGGGGCACAGCCAGAAGTATGTTCGTACTTTGGATTAAGGAAAATAGAAAATGAAGTGGAAGAGATTCCTTTTTGAAAAGTAAAGTTTAAATTGAAATAAGGGGAAAAAGAATCATGAGCAGATTAGAAGGATTGTTGGGATTGGGAACTTTTGGTGCGGCAGCGATAAGCGGTGCGGTTTATGGAGCAGCGCATGCGAAAGGGATAGATCTGCCAAAAGAAAGCTTCTATCTCTTGCCTTCGCTGAGTGCTGTGGGTTTTTACTTTGGTGCCGGATCAAACCATCCCGAGGGATTAGATGTAAAGGTAGGCGGTGTGTATGCAGGAGTTACTGCTGCAATAGGTGGAATCGGGTTTGTGCTTGGATATGCGGCGGAAAAGATTTCCGAATAAACATTTTTCAATCAAAATCTTTATAAATAATCGCTTAAACTAATAGTTTAAAGCCGACGTTCATCTCAGAGTAGATGAACATTGCTGTGTGAGGCAAAAAATACCACAGACAAGAGAGTTAATTCTTTTCTTGTTTATGATTTGATGCTTCAGGAGATACTAAAAATGGCAGAAGAACAAGAAACATTATTACTGGATTCCAACGAATACTTAAAATCAGGAATCCACATCGGAACAAAATTCAAAAACAAGTACATGGCTAATTTTATTTACAAGACTCGGCCTGACGGGTTGAGCGTCCTAAATCTGAAAGAAATCGATAAACGGCTGCGTTTGGCAGTAAATCTTTTGTCAAAATACCAGCCGCAGGATATTTTAGTAGTCAGCAGAAGCGAAAATGGCTGGAAAGGTTTAAAGAAATTGCATCAGCTTACCGGAATCAAAGTAATTACCGGCAGATATCCGCCCGGAATTCTAACCAACACAAACTTGGATACTTTCTGGGAACCTAAGATTATTGTAGCTTGCGATCCTTGGACGGACAAGAATGCAGTTCAGGATGCAGCAAAGAAAGGTATACCGGTCATCGGCCTTTGCGATACTAACAACCAAGCCAATGATGTTGATTTAGTTGTTCCTTGCAACAACAAGGGAAAGAAATCAGTGGGCTTAGTGTTTTATGTAATAGCTAAAGAATACATGAAAGCAAAAGGATTGCTTCTAGGCAACGAAGAAATGCCGGCTAAGATGGAAGATTTCATCGAAGAGTAAATTTATTTTTTTTCTCTTTTTTAATGATGGTAACTGTAGATGCTTCTTGGAAAGAAATAGAGCATTATATTTCAGAATTACAAAAGAAAACTAGTCCGGCAGCCTGGAGAGTGATTAATGAAATTCCTATCTCTGCTTATTTTATTGATAGATTGATACAAAAAAAATGGACAGTTTTATGCGATTACGATAAATTTTCTTCTATTTGCGGCAGTATTGATAAAAATCTTCCAATAATTCATTTGGCCAATCATCTTGCTCCGCACCAACGCGATATAACTCTTTTTCATGAACTAGCTCATCTACGCCACCCCGTTCTTCTGTCTTCTTGCACAGATGCAAGAATGACTCCTTTTGCAAAAAATGAACGAGAAATAATTGTTGAATATCTTGGAAGAAAAGCACGGACTGATCCGGAATTATTGCGACACGCAGTTGTTTCTTTCGGATTAGAACCAAAAATATATGATCGGGCTAGTTATGTGGCTTTTACTGGAATAAAAGGACAGCAATGCTTGCCTTTCATGAGTGAAGAATATGCAACCACTCCGTTAGATTATCTGTAACCTGCTCTTCCACAATCTTTAAAAACGATTTTTCCTCTGTTCTGACATCATGAAGAAAGTCGCGGTTATTGGTGGTGGCACAGGAAGTTTTACTGTCCTCAGCGGCTTAAAAAAATATAACATCGATTTAAGTGCGATTGTTTCTATGGCAGATGACGGCGGCAGCACTGGAATTTTACGTGATGAGTTGGGCGTTCTTCCTCCGGGTGATGTCAGACAATGTTTAGTTGCTTTATCAGATTCCAGCAGGTTAATGCGAAGTTTGATGAATTATCGTTTTGAGAACGGAAGCCTGCAGGGACACAGTTTTGGTAATCTGCTTCTTTCAGCATTAGAGAAAGTAACCGGAAGTTTTGAGAAAGCAGTCGAAGAAGTAGGAAAAATAATGTCTATCAAAGGAAAAGTTATTCCCGTAACCATACATGAAGTTCGTCTGAATATGATTTTAAATAACGGAAAAGTCTTGCAGGGAGAGAAAGAAGTGCATCTTTCTACGGATATTCACAAAGGATACAAGAGCATTTATCTTGAACCATTTCCGCAGGCTAACCCCCAAGCAATCAGCGAGATTATGAATGCAGATTTGGTCGTATTTGGGCCCGGCGGTTTGTATACCAGTTTGATACCTAATTTACTGGTTGAGGGAGTAGGGAAAGCATTGCGAGAAACCAAAGCTAAAAAAGTGTTTATCATCAACCTGATGAATAAAAGGGGGCAGACTCCAAAATTTACGGTAAAAGATCATCTTAACGAAATAAAAAAGTTTGTAGGCAAAGATGTTTTTGATTACATCCTGGTCAATAACAGCGAACCGCCCAAAGAATTGATAGAAGATTATGCTGAAGAAGGAGAAATGGTAAAGAATGATCTGAAAAATGATCTCCGAGTTCTTGAAGCATCATTATTGAGCAGCGAATTAAAAGAAGTACAAATCGGAGATACCTTGAAACGAAATCTAATACGCCACGATTCACAGAAATTAGCTGATGAATTGATGAAGATTGTTAATAGTTTTTAGAGTATGGAAGGATTAGTTTTTCTATTATCTTCAAGCATTTTCTTCACAAAATGTTTATATTATACACCTATTAATCAATTAAAATGCTCATAGTTTTTGACTTAGATGATACCTTGTACGATTGCAGCGGACAGATGAAAGAAGCCACTAAATGGCAGGATGCAAGATGTATCGTTCCTTTTCCAGGAGTGATTGACTTTCTTGGTTCATTTCCAGCAAGAAAAATATTGTTAAGCCGGGAAACTGATGCTGGATTGCAGGATGTAAAGATAGATGCTTTGCGTATCCGCACTTACTTTGATAAGATATATTTCTGCCGGCGTAACGAAGAGAAAAAAAACCTCTTGGGAAAAATCCAGCAGGAATATTCTTCTGAAGATATCTGGGTGGTTGGCGACAGAATTGATAGTGAAATCCAATATGGGAATGAATTGAGGATGAAAACGGTGCGGCTGCGTCATGGAAAGTACAGCCAGCTTGAACCACAGAACGATTATCAAAAACCTCATGGTAATATCACACAATTTTCAGATTTGGCAGGAATTCTTCGATCATGAGAGCAGTAATGTTAGACGCAGGGAAAGGTGTGAGGATGCGTCCATTGACTCTCGATAAACCAAAAACACTTATAGAAATTAACGGGAAACCATTTTTAATGCACCTTCTGGAAAGATTGCACCATGCCGGTTTCCAGGATAAGGATATAGCTATCGTCGCCGGTTACAAGAAAGAAAAAATAGAAGAATTTCTTGAACAGCACAATCTCGCCATAACCATTATCGAACAGCCGGCGCTGGTCGGAACAGGAGATGCAGTATATCTTGCCCGTGAATTTGTATATGAAGAGAATTTTATGGTTGTGGGTGGAGATAATCTTTTTTCAGCAGATGATCTGCTGCGGATCCAGCAGGAAGATGAATATTGCCATGTTGCCGGCTGGGAAGTAGAAAATCCTTCTCGATACGGCGTGTTGGTGTGTAAAGGAGAATTTATCGTGGAAATAGTAGAGAAACCAAAAGAATTTGTTGGGAATATTATTAACGCGGGATTATATAAGTTCACCCCTGATATCTTTGAAGCCTTAGAGCAGATAGAACTTTCAGAACGTGGAGAGTTAGAACTGACCGATGCCATTTCCCTGTTGGCAGAGGGAAGAAAAGTCAAAGTGATGATGCTGCGGGATTACTGGCTGGATTTAGGAAAGAAAGAAGATATCCCTAAAGTGGAAGAGTTTTTGAAGAAGCTGTGAATGAGGATAAAGCTGGTGAAAGATATGGAAGAAAGACCCAAAGTAGGTGTAGGGGTTATTTTAGCTAAAGATAACAAAGTATTGCTTCTGAAAAGAAAAAATGCGCATGGCGAGGGCACGTGGGGTTTTCCAGGCGGCCATTTAGAATTTAATGAAGAAATTGAAGATTGCGTACAAAGAGAAGTATATGAAGAAACCGGAATTAAAGTAAGTAATATTAGATTCGCCAGTCTCACTAATGATCTCTTCAAAAAAGAGAACAAACATTACATTACCATATTCATGCTTTGTGATTGGGAATCAGAAGAAGCGCAACTAAGAGAACCAGAAAAATGTGCAGCTCAAGCCTGGTTTGAGTGGGAAAAATTACCCGCACCTCTTTTTTTACCGATAACTAATCTTCTTAAGCAAGGCTACCATCCTTTTAGAAAAGTTTAAATTTCTGATTATTTTTAAACTATTATGAAAGACATTGAAAAAAGATTGGAAGCAATTGAGCAAAGAAACAAAAAAGTTGAATTAGATAAGGCTTGGGAAATGAGCCGGTCAAGAAAAATTCTTATTGCTGGTTTAACATATATTACGGTGGTGTTATTCTTCCTTGTCGCAAAACTACCAAAACCATTCATTAATTCTATTGTTCCAACAACCGGTTTTGTTCTTTCTACTTTATCGCTTCCCTTTTTTAAAAAAGTATGGATTAAATACAAGACTAAAAGATAACTCTTCTTTTTCACAAATCTTTACCCAAATCTATATAAACTAAACTTCTTTAATTCCCTATAAAAAGAGGATTGTAAATTGAAATTCAAAGTGAAAGATATGGATATCACCTCGGGTGGTGTCTTAGTAGCTATTCTCAATATAAAGGATGCAATAAAATTAGATTTGCATTCTGCTGATCGTATCTTAGTCAAGCATAACAGTAAAAGCGTTACCTGTATTTTGGATATTTCTGAAAGCAAAAAAGCTGTTCCAGAAGGAAGCATAGGATTGTTTGAAGAGATTTTAGACCGCCTGCAAGTTAAGCAAGGAGCGATAGTTGAAGTTAAATTTACCGGAAAGCCGGAATCGGTCAAGCATATCCGCGATAAGTTATTCGGCAAGGAGCTTAATTATTCGGAACTATATCATATCACGGATGATATTACTCATGACCGGCTGACTGATATCGAAAAAACATATTTTGTAGCTGCCTCATTTACTCAGGGGTTAAGTGTTAAGGAAGTTATCGGATTGACCAAAGCGATGGTGCGTACGGGAAAAATACTTCGATTTTCCGGAATTACTTTGGACAAGCACTGTATTGGCGGAGTTCCGGGAAATAGAACTACTATGGTAGTCATCCCCATCATTGCTGCGGCCGGATATATCATTCCTAAAACTAGTTCTCGGGCAATCACTTCTCCTGCTGGAACTGCAGACACGATGGAATGTTTAGCCAAGGTAGAGATGTCGGAAGCAAAAATTCGCCAGGTCGTAAAAAAAACTGGCGCTTGTATCGTGCACGGCGGATCTATGAATTTGGCTCCTGCTGATGACAAGATCATTGAAGTGGAACATCCTTTATCCATTGACGCAGAAGGACAGTTATTAGCATCAGTGATGGCTAAGAAACATTCAGTCAGCGCTAATCACGTTCTGATTGATATTCCCATGGGAAAATGCGTTAAAGCGCGCAACCTAAAGGAAGCAAATCATCTCAAAAAAATGTTTGAACTTATTGGTAAAAAATTGGGCATGAGCGTTCGGGTTGTTATCACTGACGGTTCCCACCCCATAGGCAATGGTATTGGCCCTTTATTAGAAGCAGAAGATGCTATGGCGGTATTGCGCAACGATCCTCTTGCTCCTCGAGATTTGAAAGAGAAATCATTGATGCTGGCTGGAAATTTATTAGAAATGGTCTGTAGATGCAGGAAAGGAGAGGGTTTGAAAAAAGCCTGTGAGATTTTGGAAAGCGGTAAAGCTTTAGCAAAAATGAATGAGATCATTAATGCGCAAGGAAAGCAAAAAAAACCTGAACTGGGTTTGTATCGTTATCCGGTCCATAGCAGCAAATCAGGAAAAATAGTGGAAATTGATAATGATATCATAGCCAAGATTGCTCGGGTTGCGGGAACTCCTACCGATAAAGGAGCCGGATTATATTTGACCAAGAAAATCCATGATTCAGTAAAAAAAGGAGATTTATTGTATACTGTGTATGCCCAGAGCAAATTTAAGCTTGATTTGGCAAAAGAATTTTTACAAAAAAATAATGGATATCGAGTGAACTAAATGCCAAGAACAAAAAAAATATTTCCTTCTAATACTGATTATATAGATGTAGTAGAGATTTTGAAAAGTGAAATTAATAAAGTTGAAGAAACACTCCGGAAAGTAGATGATTTTTACCAGAAGGATTTACGCAAGCTGGACAAATTATCTGATAAGATTGCCCGAGTTGGCGGAAGCTGGGGATTTATTATTGGTTTCTTTCTGTTTTTAGGGGTGTGGGTAGTTCTGAATGTAATAATTCTAACCGTTGATGCTTTTGATCCTTATCCTTTCATCCTGTTAAATCTGTTCATGTCCATGTTGGCTTCTATCCAGGCGCCAATAATTTTAATGTCGCAAAACAGAGCTTCTCACCGTGATCAAGCCAGACTGGAGATTGATTTAGAAAAAGATTTGCGCGATCTGCATATTGATCGTGCTTCACACCTGATTCTGCTGGGATTACAAAGAGATATGAAAGCAGTTAAACAGAAATTAGGATTGAAGTAAATTTTTCTATTTTTATTATTTTATTTGAGTCCAGTGCTGCCGAAGCCCTTCTCGCCGCGGACACTGTCATCAAGTTCTTGCACTTCCATAATTTCTTTCTGTTCTATTTTCTGGATAAGCATCTGGGCTATACGCATGCCTTTCTCTACCACGAAAGGCTGAGCGGTTAGATTTTGCAGAATAACCTTAATCTCTCCGCGGTAATTTGAATCAATCACTCCGCCCATGCTTTTTATCCCATAATTAGCGGCCATGCCGGAACGATCCCAGATCAACCCTACATTCCCCTGCGGAATGGCCATAGCGATGCCGGTAGAAATTAATTCGCGTTGATTTGGCGGAATGATTTTGTGTTCATTAGCGTATAGATCCATAGCCGCATCACCGGGACGGAGATATTTGGGGATGGTTGCTTCAGGATGCAGTTTTTTGATTTTGAGAGTCATTTTAGATCTTACATCTTCCTGCAGAAAGCCATAAAACCTGTATGCCCAAGCATCTGGAATTCTGGCCGCATGATCTGCTCGTTGATGGTCCATTTTCGTTCTAATAATTCTACTGTTTCTAATACTTTGAAAGATGTTCCTTTCAGAGAAGCAAGAAATTTCTGCATTTGTGGTAAGTTAGGAAGATAAATAACCATATAGCCGCCATTTTTCAATGCTTTTTCAGCATGCTTGATAACCTGCCAGGGCTCAGGCAAATCTAAAGTAACTAAATCTAAATCATGTTCTTTGATTCCTTGGTAAATGTCGTCGTGCTTTAGAGTTACGTTAGTAAATCCCGATAAGGTTATGTTTTTCTGAACAACTTTATGGTGTTCTGGATTAATTTCATAGACCGCTACTTTCTTACAAATATTAGCAAGAGATAGACATAGTGAACCAGAACCACCGCCGGCATCAACTACTTCAGAATCTTTATTGATGCCTGTTTTTGCCATGATCAGGCCGATATCTTTCTGCAGCATGATCTGCGGTCCGCGCTGAAATTGTTCCCAAAGATCAGGAAAAGCTGCATCCAGCAGCAGAAAAAGTTTGCCGGTGCTGGATTTTATTTTTGTTTTCTTGCCTTTAAGGTCTTTGCTGCTGATGATGCCGAAAGAAGTGTGATAATCTTCACTAAAATCCTTGACTAAGTATTTTTTACCAGTATTGGATTCAATAAGTATCTTGTAAATTTTTTTAACCATATTAACCCTAAAACAAAAGCTCTTTAAAAAGATATGGTACTCTCTTAAAATCCTTGTTCTGAAAAGAAACTGCGCATGTAGTTTGCAATATCTTGATCCCTGCGGAGGTGGTAGCGAGCCCACCAGTCAATCTGCGTTTCCCGAAAATCCGTTGGAAGATTCAATATCATGTCCTCATAACCATGAAGCCATTCATGAATGATAACAACATCTTCAATTGCTTTTCCGTGATTAGGTCTAAGTTCAGGGTTAATTTGAATAATACATTCATCATACATCCATAATCCCCAATAATTCTTCTTAATTAAAGATGGGCAGTATACCATATCAATTCCTTCATGGATAAGTTCATCGACAGAACAACGATTAAAGCCGCGAAGCGGTGAAGCAGGCATTATTTAACTATCGGGATTAAATTATTTAAATGAGATGCCTATTTTCTATATAAAATGAATTTTGCTAACAACAGGGTATTAGACCCAGCGAGTAATAAAAAAGCATTTTTCTCTAGTTCATACTTTATGAACAATAAGAAAACCGGTCTGGCCAAAGCAGATAAAAGCAAGAAGGGCGGCATCGATGAAAAAGTAGCCCCTTTGTTAGAGACCATAAACGCCTTACCAGAGCATTATACTACTTCTTCCTGTTCCGGCAGAGTTTATTTATGGAAAGGAACTGGTAAAAAATCTGAAACCCAATGGCTGAAAGTAAGCCATGACCTGATTGAGGAAGATTTCTTTGAAACAGATGAAAAAGATTTGGTCTGGCTGCGTTTGGAAGGAGTGATATTGCATATTGCCTGTAAAGATTTAGAAGCGGCGCATGCTCTCCTAGAAAAAGCGAGAAAATTCTATAAGAAAAGCTGTATCCTGAGTGCAAGCGCTAAAATCATTGTAGAGATTCGAGGCAGTGAATTCATGGAGATGCCTTTGTATAAAGAAGGAAAATTATTGTTTTCCGGCGATCTGAAATGGCTGAAAGAGATTATCAATCAAAAATTAGAAAAGATGTGGGTGGGTATGGAAAAGTTCAGGAAAATCCTATTCTTCCAACATTAAAAATTTAGAAAAAATAAAATAAAAAAAGAAGAGATTTACTTCTTCTTAACGAGCAAGTATGTTGCTGTCAACACTGCGGCAAAGAACATCATGGCAACTAACGCGCCTAGAAGCAGCACGTAAGAATTGCTTTCTCTGAAGTTTCCTTGTTGTGCAACAGCTTGGCTTTCCTGCAGAGCTTTGTACTCATCCAGCTTCTTCTGCAATTCAGCTGCTAATTCCTTATCAGCGTAATACTCAGTGGACTTGCTTTCTTCTTTGGAAACGGTTTCTGTATCACATACGATCTGCAGTTCTACTTCTTTTGAATCCATCTGGTCATTGTCTTCGCTGTAAACAGCTACATCCAAAGTGTATGTTCCTTGCTTTGCATCTTCAAGATCAAGGGTAAAGGTTGCTTGATAATCATTGTCAGAGCCGGAATAATCATCTAAATCGATGTTTGCTTTTTGCAAGTTCATGCCTAAAGCGCTGTTCTTAACGGTAACCTTAGCTCCTTCTTGATTATTTTCCCCGACGTTCTTAATGTCTACATCAAGGGAGGTTTGTAAAGCTGAACAGACAACTTGGCTGTCTTGTAGGTCAACTTTGGTGATGACAATATCATCTTTCTCGCGATCGACTTTTACCTGTTGTGTTTCCAGGTCAGAATGATCAGTATTGTCTGTAGCTTCCCCTTCAACTTCAATTTCCAGAGTGTATTCGTCTTCGTCAAGATCTTCATTGGATAGATCGAATTCTACGGTTACGGTATCTTTGTCACCATCAGAAATTTTGGAAATGTCTGCTTCTTCCTCAAGATCATCCCCATCTACATCAAGAATTCGGACAGTTACAGTGATATCTTCAATTTTCTTATCGTAATCATTGCTGACTTCCACTTCGATTTCGTTCAAATCTGACGTGGAAAGTTTACCGTTGGTTTTTCCGTTTACTTTAACTTTAGTGATAGAAAGTAAACTGGTTGGTTGAGCTTCTTGAACGGTAACAGCCCAGATATAAGTTTCAAAAAATTGATTTCCGGTAACCGCTACACTAACAAAGTGACTACCTACATTATTAGCACCATTAAAAGTAAAAGTAGGTGCGTTTGATCCAACAATAGCATTACCAACTTTCCATTGATAGCCGAAAGTGACATTTGGATCTGATACATTAACACTAAAAAGCTGTGATTGATTATTTAACATATTTACATCTGTGTTTGGACTGTACGTTGCATTCGGAGCAGCCAATGCACCCGCAATAGTAATTAGTAAAGCTACAAGAGCTATTACTCCAATAATTATTTTTTTTGCTTTCATTTTTTTAACCTCACGTTTAAGTATTATTGTTCTTTGAATAGGATAACCAGCATCAGCACAATCATCGCTGCAACTACGGCGATGGCAATGAGCATCAGCGCTACTAAATAATCGTTGGAAGTGTAAGGTATCTTTTCAATGCTTTTCACTACGTTTCCAGTAATTGTTTCTGTTTTAGCGGTTGGTTTTTCGGTAGTTTTGTCTTCCGGCTGAGCAAGAGGAGCTTCAGTTTCTTCTTCAACTACTGGCTCTGCTGCTGCAACACATGGCTTTAGCTCTAATTGGACTACTTCTGCATCGGTCAGAGTGCTGCTGATATAAGTCTTTAAATCCAGGAAATAGATTTTTGCTTTAGTGTTTTTTAATAAGATAGTAAAGGTTTTCTGCCAGCTGTCATCATCTTCAGTATGCGCATCTATAACTATATTTTCAATCATTTGATTGAGTTCAAGCTCTGAATTCACTAAGGTAACTTTGACTTTGTCTTGATCGTCAGAACCAAAGTTATGCACTTCTACTGCTAAGGAAACTTCCTTATCACAGATGGTAGCGGTTCCTGGAACTGCTTTGATAATTCTGATATCATCGTCATCAAGCTGAATTTCCACTTCCAATTCTTTTCTCAGTTCGTATTCTATACCTTCACCATCTTCTGCGATGACAGTGAATTCTAAAGTATAAGTGTCTGCTTCAACTTCTTCATTGATGGGAAGAGTTAAGGTAAATTTTCCTTCTTTTCCTGCTTCGATATTTTCAATTGCATATTTATCTTCAAATCCGTCTTTCAATAGGTCAGTGTTATCTACATCAACATTAAGTTCTATGTTTTCCAATTCGCCGTTGTTCCCGTAATCTTTATCAAAGAGATTTTTAAGATCAAAAGTGAAAACTAAATCGGTGTATGGTTTTACTTCGTTTTCTAATTGGTAAGAATCATCATCTGAGGTGAATTTATCTTTCTGGGTTTTCCCGTCCGCATTTACATATTTTACTTCCAGTTCAGTAAGATCCAGCATGGAAAGTGTTTCTTGGATTAAATCGGCGCTGTCAAGTATATCGATGCCATTATAAATGGCAATAGTCCCTATTTTCTCTTCCCCCGGAGACTTGCTGTGGGGAACTTCAACGGTAAGAGTTACTACTTGTTGTGTAACGTTTGGGAGTATCTTTGGTTCACTTTTATATTTTGAAGGTAATCCGGTTACTTTTACCGTAATACCATCAATACCATCAGGGTTCTCAACAATAAAAGATTCAGTAGTAACTGAAATAAAATCATCATCTTCGCCAAACTTGTTGTAATCTGCGGTCAGCTTTACTGAACTCTCGGTAATGCTGGGACTTGCAGCTGCAAAAAGCGGTAATAAGAACAATATTCCCAGTAATACTATAATAGTGGTACTAAATTTAGTTTTATTCATTAGACAACGACCACTATTTTAGAGTAGTAGTATTTAAAGGTTATGGAAATTCTGGCTGGTGTGTTATCCCGAAACTAATTCGTCTCAAACTTCTCAATAGAATCGTTGTTCAAATTCTTAATAACCACTTTCAATCTTAAAACAAAATCTTCGGCATCATTTCCCGATTGTCTCTTTTCTGAACCATATGTACCAAATATGAACCATTACATATAGAAATTTCTATGTCAATCGAAAACCGAGATTTTCTCGGACTCTGCTCTTTCCAACTAAAGTTGGTTTTATTTCAAAACCACTGGTGAACACGCCAGTGGAAAGAGCAGATTCTAAACGGCGAAACCCCGATTCTTGCGCCGCGTTGGAATTACTGCAAAGGGATTAAAATTAACACAAGATTTTTAAATGATACTGCAAAATTGCAGTAAGAAGGCGATAGGGAGATAAAAATCATGTTAGAAAAAATATTTATTGCTACATTCATCTTAACTTTACTTGTAGGTTCAGCATTTGGTTTAGTGGTGATTACAGAAAAGGATACTGTTGGAGTTCAGGAAAATACAGCCCCCCCCCCTTCTCAGTTTAAGATAAGGTCTGTTGGCGACAACAATGCAGTAGACACTTCATCTGAGGATGATGAGTTTAATCATTTACGAAACCTTATCAGAAAATTAAGGAAAGATATAAAGGCCATTCCTGCAGTAATTGCTCCATCGTACTAAGATGACCACTAAGCAAATTATAAAATGGAGTATTAGTTTCGCTGTCGTAATTGCTTGGGCAAGTTTTGTTCTGTACTCCTATTTGTTATTGTAAAATGAACTCCTTAAAATTATACAAAATAAGTAGGATGATTTTCATACTGACATTTATACTGCTTGTTCCTTATCTCATTCTAACTTACTCAGTCTGGAACTTTCTTACTAAGATATATGTTTTTTTTGCTATCTTTTTTTTACTTTATAGGTTTGCAGCATGGTTTTATGCTGAGTACGAACCACCAAAGGATTATGGCCTTTCTAACAAGCCCTATTCAATACTAATTCCAACTAAAGATGAAGAACCGGAGTTATTTATTAGATGTTTAGGGAGTGCTATTAAACAAAAGGGTACAAAAGAAATATTAATTGGTGACGACGGATCTGAAAATAAAATTTCCAATTTACTTAAAAAATATCCGTTGTTATCTAGTAATGTTACAATCTATCGTGCAGATAAAAACATTGGTAAAAAAACCATGCAAGTTCATTTATTTCATAAAGCGAAACATGATATTATTGTTAGTATTGATTCAGATGTAGTATTGGGTGATGAATCTACAATAAAAAAACTTATTGCGCCATTAGATAATTTAAAGATAGGTCTAACTAACGGGAATTTGTGTATTTTTGATGCGAGAAAGACTTTGTTGAATAGGGTGCAATCAGTAATGTACTATTGTGCAAACCAGATTGGCAGAAGAAGTTGGGGAAATCTTGGTTTCAACCCGGTAGCTTCTGGTCAAATTTTAGCAATAAGAAAAAGCTACTTTATGCCTTTATTAACTGAATATTTAGCTAGGAAATTCTTAGGGAATAAAATTAATTTTGGTGAGGATAGGTTAATGACTAATCTTCTATTGAGAGGGGGGTACAAATCTGTTTATGTTGAATTGGCTAGAACAAAATCAGTTGGTTGTGAGACAATAGCAAAATATGTTAAACAGCAAACTAGATGGAGGCGTTCAGGAATACGAGAAAGTTTATTTTTATTAAAATTCTCAAAAAATCCTTATCTTTTTACACTTGTATTTTCAAGATTAATATTACCTTTTATTTTTACAGTATTATTAACAACTAGTTTAGCCTACGCATTAGTAGCTGGTTATTGGTGGTATATCCCTTTTATTATTTGTATATTAGTTTCAGTTACTATCATTTCAGACCTTCCTATGATAATAGAAGATTATCGTAGACTTCCGGATTTGATTGTATTTTCTATCTTTAATGTATTGTTGCTATCCCCTTTATGGGTATATGCACTACTAACATTGGACGAAACAGGTTGGGGTACACGTTGAAGAAAAGAACGGTTTTTTAGCCTTGAAATGAAACTCCCAATCGCAGCAGAGCTGCGGGGTATTAACCCAGACGGGAATAAAACGAAAAAGCGATTAAAAAGCAAATAAGGAAAATAAAAAAATGAAAATTAAAACAATGATCTTATTGTTATTATTGTTAATATCGGTACCAGTTATTTTAGCATATTACCCTTATGAAAATCCTACTTATTCAGAACCGCTTAAATTCACTGGGGATGGAAGATTAATACAACTCTATCCAGATAGTAACCAAAGTAAACCAATAATTTCTTGGTATGATTACGATTCCCAAAAACAAATAGCTTGGATAGTAGCCCACGATTGGCAACCTCCATTTGAAGGAAATAAAGAACATAAACATCTCAGTATAGAAACTAGCAAAAAACAATTAGGCTGGGTAACAACTAGAATGGAATTTCCCTATGGAGAGGACATAATTGATATTGGAATCGTAGATTCCAACTTGAAAATGCAAACGGGAAGATTTCTCTATTACAATTCAATGAAAACTGCCGGAACATTTTATCACAATTCATTAGGAAGCCTCATAACTTATGCACCCGGAGATATAAGATTTAAACCAAATAGTGGCACAGTAAGAATCTACACCAATAATGATCCAGCAAATAGATTAAATAATAGTGAATTAATAGTATATGGGAAAGGTAAGGGTGGTGAGTATATGAAAATAAGTCACAATGGTAACAACGCAATAATCAGCAGCGGATATGGGAATCTTCTCATAGATCAAAAATTTTATACTCCGGCAAGTTCAAACGAAGAATGCCATCCAAAAGAGATAGCGTTTGATGATAATTATCTCTATATATGCAACTCGCAAAAAAGATGGGGAAGAATTGCTCAGCAGACAGGATGGTAATAAAATGAACGCATTAATCCTAGCCGCAGGATTTGGAACAAGATTAGAAAGCACTTTTAATAGTTACCATGGACCTTATCAAGAACAATTAATCAGTTGGATAAAAGATAAACCAAAAGGCTTGGTTCCCATTGAAAGAAAACCGATAGTGACTCATCAACTATGCCAACTTCGCCAAGCAGGAGTACAACTAAATAATATCTATGTCCAGACCAATCAGAAATATTATCACCAATACTTAGACTGGGCTATCACCTCAGGAATCCCTCAACAGAATGTCTTTAATAATGGGGTTACAAACAACGAAGAAAGAAAAGAACAAGTACAAGATATTTTACTGGCAATTGCAAAAATAGGATACGAAGAACCACTGTTTATTTTTGCCTCTGATACGTTAGTGTATGAAAAAAATAATCGTCTTTTAGATTTGTTTCCAATGGTTGATATTTATCGCCAGGAAGGCCTTTCTTGCGTGGTTGCTTACTATAAGGAGAAAGGAACTTCTAATCATGGCGTAATTACTGTAGATGATGAAAATAAGCTTACGAGTTTTCGAGAAAAACCCCTTAATGTAGAATCGGGATTGGTAAATGCTTCAGTTTATCTTTTAAGTCCAAGTAAGCTGGAACAAATGAAAGAAGTCTCTACAGAATTATTGAAATATAAGAATCCCCTCCAGTTAGTTTGGGGCGGATTTAAAGTTATCCTAGCTGCCAGGAGAGTTGATTTAGGCACGATAGAAGACTTATTACACGCAAATAATCAAGAAAAAAGAAATTAGTGTCTTCCTGCCGTAACCATTATAAATAATCCTTAGAATGAATATATCGGATTGCATAGATGTTCTTATACTGAAAGAACTAATTATTCGTAAATTTATTTTAGTTCTTTCATATATAGCTCGCCAATCGCGCACTGATC
>CAYRMP010000019.1:0-12135 GCA_964425545.1 uncultured Methanosarcinales archaeon
CGCAATTCATCCCCAACGCTAAAGCGTGGGGATTTCTTGCTCAAAAGTTATTTAAGAAAAAAATACTTGAATATGAGAATAAGATAATAGAAGCATTGAACGAGTTAAAGCTATAGTTGCTCCTAAGTTTCCGTTGTAATATCTTCTAAAACATTTGGAAGCGAACACAAACAGTTAGGCACCAGACGGAAATTACAGATAATCAATGTTCAATCACATACACCTTAAATTTAGGCTCTTCCAAAGCAACCATTTTAGCGTCTGGGACAAATTCTTCCTCTACGGTTGCTTTCCATTGGTGAGATACTTCAGATTCACCGTCGCTAACAACCACGGACACTTTCTTTTCTCCTGCAGTAACAAAAGTCCTTTCCACCACATTTGACCCGGTAACAATATCTGTTCCTGGTTCAAAAGTCCAAGTGTAAGTAAGATTGCCGTCATCTATGTCAACAGCATTTACGGAAAAATTAAAGGGCTGACCAGGACGCAGTACAACTTCTTCCGTGGGCGTAAAACTACTGATTTCTGGTATTTGGTTGACATTTTTAACTATTAATTTTACCGGATGATTAACATCAAATTCCTTATCAGAAACAACAAAACTTATCCAGCGTTCTTGTTGACGGCCTAATTGCTTGTTTAAGAAACTTATTTCGCTCAGAGATGAGGTTGTTGAAGTTTCTGGTGTTCCGGCAGAAGCCACAAAACTATAATCTGGTTTCCAAACTAAAGTGCTATTGCTGAAGGAAGCTCCTTTAGGCAAATTTTCAACAGACACGGATAACGAATCATTATCAGGATCAAACACTTCAACTGGGAGAATAAATTCTTCTCCTTCGAATAATACGTACTCATCGTGAGGCACTATAGCGGTAGGCTGCCTATTCTTCTGCAACACTTTTACAATGACCGGCAGGGTCTGCGGAGCAAATCCATCAGTAGCGGTGATATAAACAGTATATTCGCCTGCATCTTCGTATGCAGTTTCCCATTGTCCTTTTCTTTTATGTACTGGTTCAGTAAAATAATATCGTACGATATCTCCGTCAGGATCAGAAGCGCTTGGTTCTAACTGCAAGACTTCTGCTTCAGTTACTGTTAAGGTAGACGACACTTTTAACACTGGTGCCTGATTAGAATTATATACTATAACCGGAACTTCTCCCGTAGAGCAGAGATTCTGGCTGCAGACCTTCACTTCCAATACTTCCTGTTTTTGCCGTAATAACCGCTGTTCTAATCGAAGAGCATTAAGGATATTGCTGAGCATGCCTCCTCTTCTTTTTATATAATCATATCCTGGAGACCAAGTAAAAGTATTTGTTTCTTGATCAAATAGAGCTCCTTCCGGAGCATTTAGGAACGAAATATTTAGAACCTCTCCGTCAGGATCAGAAGCATTAAGTACAAAAGATAAGTTCTCACCTTCATGCACTTCCAATTTTTCCGGCAGATGCAGTTCAGGAGCGCGATCCACATTAAGAACAGTAACTTCTAATTTCTCTTTAACTTTCTCCGTTCCATCTGAGACATAATAACGGATTTTGTATTCACCTGCATCTTCAAAAGTAGTCTGCCAATCACCGGAGCTATCGAATTGTTCATCGAAAGTATAAGTAAGCGTATCACCATCAATATCTTTCTCTGGAAGTTTAAGGGCAATTACTTCTCCTTCTTTTACCGTAAGCGGTGACAATTCTACTTCAGGTTTACGATTGACATTTTCAACAATCACTCGCCACTTTTTTTCAAGGTCATAGTTTCCATCAGTTACCCTCAAAAGCAATTCATATTCCCCGGCACTTTCAAAATTAAAGAAGTATTCTCCTTCACTTTCTGAAGCGGCATTCTGGCCGTTGATAGTCCAGGAGTATGAAACTGGATCATTATCTCCATCTACTGCTTCCGCATAAAAAGAAAAAGCCTGGTTCTCTTTCATTAAAATCTCTTCTTGATCCGAAAAAGAGCGGATTATTGTTGGCGGCTGGTTTGTATTGAGCACTTCTATTTCTATACGTGCAGGAACAGTAAACTCTCCATCTAATATACTAAATTTAGCCGCAAAAGTTCCTTGATCATCATATTCCGGCACCCATAGGCCAGATTTATCAAACGGTTTGTTAAAGATATATTCCAAGACATCATGGTCAGGATCAGCAACAAACTGTTTCAGATCTAAAACCTGTAATTCTTTGATGATTGCTTTCTTTTCTGTCACATAAGGAGGTTGATTTTTATTTTCAACAATTAACTTCACTTCTTTTGTAGTTTGGCTAATCCCATCAGAAGCAACAATTTTCAGTAGGTATTCACCAGCATCGTTGTATCCAGTTTGCCATTGGCCATTCTTATCTAAAGGAGGAGAATAAGAATAAGTGATTTGATCATTATCTGGATCAAGAGCTTCTGGAGAGAGCGTCACAAGATCTGTTTCCTGCACCTGAAAAGTCTTTACGGCTCCCATGGCGCCGGGCATTATTAATAAAAATGAAAAAAGTACAAGCAAGATCAACATTTTTTGAATATTCATATGGTTGGACTTTTCTCCGAAGATAAATTGCTGAAAAAGAAAAAAAATCAATTCACAGCTAATTTTACTTCAAGTATTTCTGGAGGCATGTTGACATCTTCAACAAGCACTTTCACTTTTTTAGTAACGACCCCTTTTCCGTCATTTGCAGTAACAGTCACAAAATATTCGCCGTGGTCAGTGAAACTTGTTTTCCATACCCCGCTGTCTCCAACTGGTTCGCTAATCTTGACGGTTACTTCATCATCATCAAGATCTGATACTTTAGGTTGAATAGTAACTACTTCTCCTTCTTTTACGGTCAAATCTTGAAGATTGGTTAAAACAGGAAGTTCATTAACGTCATCAACGATCAAAGTAAAGGTTTTCTCAGTCTGTAATTCTCCATCGCTGGCGACAACTTTAATTTTATATTCGCCGGCGCTAGTGTGATCTGTTGCAAAAGTATTGCTCCCTAATGGTTCCGAAACCGTAACTGTAACTTTATCCTTGTTAGGATCAGAAACAATGGGCTTGAATTTGACTACTTCTCCCTCTTTAACACGCATATCTACTACGCCGTTTAATTGAGGAGCAACATTTACCCTGTTAACTATTATTTTCAGTTGTCTTTCAGTGGTAAGCTTCCCGTCGGTAGCAGTGAGAGTAACAACATATTCACCAGCATCGCCGTAATTGGTTTTCCACTGCCCCAGTTTGTTTAATGGAGAAGTAAAAGAATATTCAACAGAATCTTGATCAGGATCGCTTATTTTTACATTAAGCTTGACCATCTCATTTTCATTAACTTCAATCACCTGCATCTCTTCGTTCTTTACTGGTTCCTCAGTAAGTTCTGGGAGGACAACCTCTTCTTCTACTTTTTGTTCCTGTACTTCTGGAACTTCACTTTCCGGCGGCGCAGGTTTATTTTCTAACTGCAGCTCTTGCTCTATCTTAGCAATCTCGTCCACTAATTTAGTATCTTCCGGATTTTGCGGCTGTGTTTTGTAATTTACACAACTGACTAAAGATATTAATAACATCACACTGACAATAATCATCACTACTTTTTTCATTATTCATGCACCCCTGATTTACTTACACCCCTATTTTGGATGATGCTGATAAAGTGCGATATTTAAAGATTTAGAGGCAGAGGAATATATACCAGCGGACATAAATAATTGTAAAAGTAAAAGTCCGTAGTAGATAAAAAGATCGACCTTATTTTTAGAAAAAATGGTGGCCCCGCGGTGATTTGAACACCGGACCTTTATCGGGATTTCTCCTCACGATGTCTTTGCTTTGCCTAGCATATCAGTTTCGCATCCTTACGGATCGTGCGCTCCACCAGACTAAGCTACGGGGCCTTTCGAATAGTTTTTCATTGTTTTCTTTATTAACTTTTCGAATCGGCTCGATTAAATCTGACTATTCCCCTGATGCAAGAAAATAGGGCTTTCTGCACAGAAATGAAGTATTCTATTCGTCTCTTGTATCTAAATCAGCGGCTAAGAAGCGGAGAAAGCTTCATGGAATAGCCAGGATCTGAACGAACGACCCGAGGCAGAACTGAGCATTTGGTCGTGAGTGATTGACATCTTAACATACCCCTATCTTCCAGCGATGATCCAAGCATCCACTTTATCACAGTAATCAATAAAAAGAGTTATTTGTCGGCAACCATTAAGGATGGAATTTTTGGCAATTCTGGCGGCTCTCGTGCTTGGCGTGAACGCCGGTATCATCACCGGCCTAGTTCCCGGAATACATGTCAATCTCGTTTCTGTTCTGCTGGTCTCTTTCTCTGCAGTTCTTTTAACTTATACTTCTCCGATAGTTCTGGCAGTTTTCATCATCAGTTTAGCTATCACTCATACTTTTCTTGATGCTATCCCCAGCATTTATTTAGGCGCTCCTAATGAAGCGCAAGCTCTTAATGTCCTTCCAGGACATAGGTTTTTACTGAAGGGATTAGGACATAACGCTATCGTATACACCGTCATTGGTGCATTGGGCAGCTTATTGTTAAGTTTGATTTTATTTCCCGTCTTTATTATTACCATGGACACAATTTCCCTCTTGGTAAGCCAAATCATGGGTTATCTTCTCATTACTATCATGGCTTATATGATTTTCAAAGAAAAGAAATGGCTGCAGAGTTTAGTGGTTTTCTCTTTGTCTGGGGCATTAGGGTTGTTGGTATTCAGCATTCCTAATTTGAAACAGCCTTTATTCCCGTTACTGTCAGGATTGTTTGGGCTTTCTATCCTCATTGAAAGTCTTCGGCAGAAGTCAGTCATTCCAAAACAAATTTCCAAACCATTAACACTCTCTACAAAAAACTTAGTAAAATCAGTTTCTGCTGCTTCTGGGATGGGTTTTATTGCTGCCTTTCTACCAGGTTTTGGATCAGGACAAGCGGCGATCATCGCAACAAATGCCGTAGGAGATATCGGTGATGAAGGTTTTCTAACTTTAGTGGGTGGTTTAAACACCGCCAGCATGGCCATTTCCATCGCCGCTGCATACGTCTTGCAAAAAGCGCGAAATGGAGCAATCGTTGCAGTAAATGAATTAATCGGCGGGGTCGGATTTAAAGAAATGATCCTATTCATGGGTGTGGCCTTGGTAGCAGGCGGGATTGCTTCTCTATTGGCCATTTATTTTTCAAAAATATTTGCAAAATATATTGTAAGAATAAATTACACTAAATTATTGTCCGGAATTATTATTTTTATTACCCTGTTGACATTATATTTTGACAGCTTCATCGGCCTGACCATATTATTAACCGCTACCGCAATCGGATTGGTTACGTCTGCCTTTGGAGTTGGAAAAAATCACCTGATGGGTTGTTTGATCCTGCCGGTGATATTTTATTTCATTTTATGAACTGCTATTTCTGGACTATTATGAATAATGGCTAGGCTGTTTTGTGTCGTGATAAGAGCATAGCCGGCGTTATATTTTTCTGTGCTTAATCGTAAATATTCTTTCTATGCCCTATTTTTAGAACTAGAATTATTAACTGGTTATTTTCCATATCAAATATAATTCTGTAATCGCCAACCCTGAACCGATATCCTTGCATCCCCACTAGTTTCTTGATATCACAAGAATCCGGCCTGATTCTTAATCTTTCCAATGCGACAACAATTCTCTCTTTTATGTTATGTTCAAGTTTTTCTAATTGTTTTAATGCAGAAGGGGAGTAAATTAACTCGTACACTAAAAATCACCGCCCTTTTTGTATCCCCAAAATTCCGTTAAAATATTTAAGAACATTTAGAGCCCCAATCTCTTTTTAACCTGTTCATGAGTATAGAATTTTCCTGCTTTGTAATCGGCTCTAGCTTGTTCTACTTCTTTCTTAGTCTCTTTGTTTAGTTCTATGGTGTCTTCCATTAAATCCCAAATAACTTCTTCATAGCTTTCTTTGTCATATTGTTTTCTCTTTTTCAGAGTATCTACCAATTGTTCGCTTACTTGGATTGTCGTTGCCATAATAACTATATAACTAGCTATAGTATATAATTGTTTCGGTAATCTCTAAAAAGAATTAGAACAACGAAGCGGAAAAAAAGTTAGCACTTCAGATAATTATCTTCAGATGCCTGAGAAAGAAAAAAGAAAGTTGTTGCCTAAATGATTGATTTTATTAGATAATTAACTATTTCTCTCTTCTCAACTCTTCCACAAACAATTCCGTCACATCAATCCCATTGGTCTTATGCTCGATGCAATTAGTTGTTATCACTTCGCTCACGCCGGCTTTATGTAATTTAGGAATAGCATTCTCCACCAACAGCCCGTGCACACCGACAGCTACTATCTTTCTCGCGCCGGCTGCTTTTGCTTTCTTAGCCGCTTCAGCAATCGTATGTCCGGTAGAAATAATATCATCAACAATCACTACATTCTTTCCTTGCAAATCAACTGGCTTGGTCATCTTGGATGTAACATGTCTAGAACTATAGCGTGTCTTTTTTAAAACTGTTGATTTAACACCGATGCGTTTGGCAATCGCTTCCGCCCATTGATAGGATTCCCAGTCCGGACCTATAATTACCGCATTAGATATTTTCTTTTGGACATAATCGGCAATTAGCAAGTTTGCAGTAAGGTTTTTTGCTGGAATAGTAAACACTTCTTTCATTGATCTATATCGGTGCAGATGCGGGTCGACAGTGATAATCTTATCAACAGAATTATTCAGCAATTTTGCCATGATTCTGGAAGAAACTGCTTCACCAGGATTAAATCGTTTATCTTGCCGCATATAAGCTAAGTAAGGCGCAACCAGGATTACTTTCTTAGCGCCTAGATCTTTAGCGGTTTCTGCTGCAAAAAAGATATCATACAAAGACATCTCCGGGCGAGGCTGGAATGATTGTACAATTACTACTGTTTTTCCTTTGACATTAATATTGTATTTGAGATAAGTATCTCCATCCGGAAACGCAGAAATAGTTAAAGGAGAATAGGTCGCCTTAAGTTTTTTTGCCAATCCTCTAGCAATTTTTACAGAATTCCCGCAGGTAGTGATTATGATTGTTGATACACCTCTTGATGGGAAGAAAGAGTTTTTGGTTTATAAAATCTGCTCTTTTAGAAAAAGAAATCTTTAATAATCAAAGAATAATCTTTCTTTTATGAAAAAGAGATTAGTGATGTTTGTTTTTTGTTTAGTAATTGCTCTTTCAATTTCCAGTTGTACAACACAAATTCCAGAAGTTGTGGAAGAAGATACAGCAGAAAATGTTCCGGTTCAACAAGTTGAAGAAACACAAGCGCCCCAAGAAGTAGTTGCAGAAACTGCTCCCATTGTCGAAACTCCTTTGTCAGAAGAAACCAAACCGGCTGCATCAGAATATTCTATCATTTACCCAAAATTAAAATACGAAGGCGCCTATAACAGCCCTTTGTATGGTACGTCTGAACAAGTAGGATCTGCGTCAATGGATACTTATTTTGAGCTTCTCGATAAGAATGGTATCAATTTCTTCATCGGCATGTTTGGTATCTCTGGAGAACCGAGCGCCGATACTCTCACCAGCGATCAAGGGCTGGGAGAAGTTATTGATGCCGTGCAAAAACACCCTTATCGAGTAATTCCTTTCTTTAATCTTGGAATAGGAGGAGATGAAGTTGAGAAGTACCTTGGAGAAGAATTAACCGATATGTACACTAATACTTTGACCGCATCTCAAAAAATCGTTGGAAAAGAATTTATTCGTGGTTTTGGGGAAGTTGAGACCCAGGAATGGAATGTGCGGCATAACGATGCAGGGGTATTACAACTCATTAATCTGGCGCAAAAAAATAACATGCACTTCATGTTTCATCCTGTGGCCAGCAAGATCGGCGATGTTGAAAAAATAATTGAAGCATATCCAGATACAACTTTTCTAATTCACATGTACCGAGAAGACTTAGATGACAGTATGGCTCAATTGATCAAGATAATGCAAGAACATGATAATCTCTATTACAGCATTGATGCTGCGCATATCATCCATATCAACAATAGGGATATAATTTATGATTTAGACAGCAGCAACAAGCAGAAATCCATCAGTGATTTTATTTCCAACTATGACAGCAAGGAGAAATCATTGATTAATGATGCTATCAAAGCCTATAAACCGCTAGTTGATGCTGTTCCCGATAAGGTCATGTGGGGGACGGAAATCGGTCCGGAATATGCTTTTGACTCAAAAGTATTTGACCGCGCTGTCAAGGCTTCACGTTTTGTGATTGCCGGTTTCGATAAGGAACATCGGGAAGCAGTTGGATACAAGAATGCTTTACGGGTTTTTGGGCAAGGGGTTGTGGCTGATGCAAACATCAAAGTGCGTGATACCAACTCATGGCCAGATTGTACTGCTGCTCAGATGGGTGATTGCGATGCTTCATGTGAGACTCCAGACTCAGGTACTTTAACTGCTGAGCAGGAAGCGTGTTTCCAAGATTGTCTAATTGAGAAACAGTGTAAAGAAGTTGTAGAGATGGATGTAGGTTAGTTCTTCGTAGCAAAAATTCCCAAATCTTTATAAAACTCCATCTCCTCCCAATAGATCATGGACAAAGAAGATTCTCCTTCAGAAGAACAATCCGTGCACTGGACAGATGTAGCTGCTGAAAAAGTTATTCAAGAAAAAGGCAATAAAAAGTCTTATACTGTAGCAGCAGGCATCACCCCTTCTGGAACCGTGCATATCGGCAATTTCAGAGAGATTATCACTGTAGATTTAGTGCGCCGAGCTTTAGAAAAACGGGGTAAGAAAGTACGTTTTATTTATTCATGGGATGATTTCGATGTCTTTCGGAAAGTACCGGCCAACATGCCTAAACCAGAACTGTTAAGGCAATATCTCCGAAAACCTATTGTTGACACCCCGGACACTTTCGGCTGTCATAAAAGTTATGCTAAACATCATGAAAAGGAAGTAGAAGAGATTGTTCCAAAAGTAGGCATTACGCCGGAATTTTTCTATCAAGCAAAAAGATATCGTTCTGGAGAATACGCGGCAGAAATGAAGCATGCTTTAGAAAATACCGAGACCATTGTAAAAATTCTTGATCAATATCGTGAAGAACCATTAGAAAAAGCCTGGCTGCCGGTTTCTCTGTTCTGTGAACAGTGCGGCAAAGATACTATCAACACTTTAACCTGGCCAGGAGATTATACTTTAGCTTATGAATGCGAATGCGGACATAAAGACACCTTTGACTTTCGCAAGAAACATATCGTGAAATTAAAATGGCGGGTAGATTGGCCGATGCGCTGGGCTTATGAGAAAGTAGATTTCGAACCAGGCGGAAAAGATCATTCTACCGTCGGCGGAAGTTTTGATACCGGCAAGCAGATCTGCAAGCAGGTCTGGAACTTTGATGCGCCGACATACGTGATGTACGATTTTATCAGTTTGAAAGGAATGAATGGGAAAATGTCCAGCTCTAAAGGAGAGGTAATTACCTTAAAGAATGTTCTGGAAGTCTATGAACCGGAAATAACCCGATACCTTTTTGCCGGCACCAGGCCGAACCGCGAATTTGCTCTCAGCTTTGATGCAGACGTGCTGAATGTCTATGAAGATTTTGACAAAGCCGAACGGATTTACTTTGGCGTAGAAGAACTTAAAGATGATAAGAAAGCAGAGAAATACAAAATTGCTTATGAATTGAGTTACATCGGAAAGATCCCTAAAACTATTCCCCACCAGCCAAAATTTCGGCACTTGACCATGCTGCTGCAAATCAATAATTTCAACATCGATAAAGTGGTCGGCTATTTCGAAAAAGAACTCAAAAATGATCACGATAAGAAACGTCTCCGTACCCGTGCAGAATGTGCCGCCAACTGGCTAAAGAAACATGCCCCTGAAGAATTTAAATTTACACTGCAGGAAAAATCTCAAGTTAAATTAAAGAAAGAAGAAAAACAGATTCTGCACGAAGTGGCCAAGAAATTATTGGAACGCGACTGGACCGATGTAGGATTGCATGAGGAGATGTACATTCTCTGCAAGAACCACGACATGCAGCCTAAAGATTTCTTCACTCTCTGCTACCGAGTGTTGATTAATAAGGAACGCGGGCCAAGACTGGCTTCTTTTATGCTAGAAATAGGAAAAGAGAAAGTAGCCGGATTGCTGAAGAAAGCATAATTTTGTTATTTTTGGATGAAACTTTATTCCAAGAAAGATATTTATATAACACAGTAAATTATCCTTGAAACAGGTGCAGGATGAAAAAAACATTTCTTAGTTTACAGGATGCTTTTAAGGAAATGAGCAAGAAACGGAAATTTTCATTGAATCATATTGATTTTTACCGAAATTTCTTAAGTAAGAAACGTTTATTTTCTTTAGAACGTGTTGATTTTTATCAAATCCTTCTGACGTGGTTTTTTCTCATCTTTATGTTGGGAGTGATATACTACTTTTTTTCAGGGATATTTGGTGCAAATTTGGTTTCTACTATCACCGGAGAACCAATAACAAAAATAACTGATACTATCTACTTTAGTTTTATTACTGCCACTTCTACCGGATTCGGCGACATAATCCCCCTGGGGTTCTTTAAAATAATAGCTGTTCTAGAAGTAACTCTTGGTCTTCTTTTGCTCGCGGTAGTAACATCCAAACTGGTTTCTATAAAACAAGATATCATCCTTGAAGAGCTGTATGAGATGTCCTTTACGGAAAAAATCAACCGCCTGCGATCCAGCCTTCTTTTGTTCCGTCAGCATGCCAGCAGGATTGCGACCCACGTTGATACGGGTACCGTAGATAAAAGAGAGATATATGATTTATACGTCTATATCCATTCTTTAGAGACAGTGCTGGAAGAAATGCTGCCCATGGTTAATCCTGAAGAGAAACACATCTTTTCCAAGGTTATCGACCCTCTGGATAGTGAACTTCTGATTAACAGCATATTACAGTCATTTGAACGCTTATCAGAATTAGTTGCTGCACTTTCAAAGTCCAGCCTGCAATGGAAAAGACCGGTTACCATTGCAACCATCAAACGCTGTGTTTCTCTCAATCGCCAGCTGTTTAGTAAGGTCATTGTCTCGCAGAAAAAAATGCCCGGAATAAATGAGACTATTGCTGACAACGAGAGAATAGTAAAAGAGATTGAAAAATTGGTTTCTGAATAAGGGCAGTCTGCCCTTATCAACCCCCTAACAATTAATAAAATACAAGCCAAATACAGAATCTTTGATTTTGTGTATCAATCATCTAAAAAAGAAAAATAAGTGCGGACGGCAGGACTTTCGAGCAACAATCTAATAGTCATGGTGGGTTACTTGTAACCCGCCTAACTTGCCTAGATTGCTGGCATTCGAACCTGCGTAGGCACTAAGCCAATAGGTCCTAAGCCTATCCCGTTTGACCGCTCCAGCACGTCCGCGTTAAGAAATTAAAAAGATAGTTTCTTTAAAAAGATATCTACCAATTCCCCTAAATTCTTAAAAAAAACAAGCTCTTCTTTACTTATCTATGCAGATCCGACGAGTAAAATACAAAGACATCGAAGAAATCCCTCAATTAAAAATAAATTCTTCATTTAAAACAGATTTCCAAGGCAGCGCTCCTGCTCCTTTCATCGGCAGATTCGGCTATCCGCAGGTCAGCATCGGCATTCTCAGTCCGCAATTTTCAGGAGATACCTCCCATTACGATTCTCCTCGTCTGTGGAGTAAAGAAAATGCTGCTATCGGCAGTATCGCCAGCCTGCGTTACGGCTTAGTCAATTCCCGCAGCCAAGCTGATATTAAAGAGATTCAGAAAGGCAGTAAATTCTTAAACATAGTGCAGGAAGTGGGCATGGCCAAAAATTCTGTAGAATTAGAAATAAACCTTAAACAAGCGCCGCAATTACAATTCAAACCGGAAAAAGAGATCATCCCTTTTGGACCGCAAGCGACAATAAAGAATGCGCGCATCACCGCTAATCCTTCAGTTGATTCACGGGTGGAGCGGGTGGTTTCTGACACGGATCTGAAAGCAGCACCGGCCATTATCAGCCTCTATCAAAAAGGATTTGAAGAAAGTTCTCTCAACAAGCTGCTTTCTGTTGGCAGTGTGGGACTGAAAGAAAATCGC
>CAYRMP010000019.1:12145-16647 GCA_964425545.1 uncultured Methanosarcinales archaeon
AAATTAGTGCCGACGAGGTGGAGCATAACTGCAATTGATGATACTATCGGTAAGCAGCTCATAAAAGAAATCAAAGATTTTCCCTTAGGCGAATATCGAGCTTATTTCGGCGGAGGCTGGGGCAATTATTATCTCTTACTTTACTTTCCGGAAGTATGGAGTTACGAATTATTTGAAACTTATCTAGCCAGTTCAGTGAATCCCTGGAGCAAAAACGGTTATATGTACTCTACTGATTACGAAAACTACGGCGGCCGCAAAGAATATGCAGAAGAGACTGCCGGAGGATATTATGCCTGCCGAATTTCCGTGTTAGAAAAAATGAAAGAATTGAAGCGGCAGGGAAGTTGCCTTGCGCTGCGTTTCATTACTCCAGAATATAATATTCCTTTAGGGGTATGGGTCTGCCGGGAAGCGACTAGAAAAAGCTTACAGGAAAAACCAATCACCTTTGCAGATCAAGGCTTGATGATGAAGTATGCAGAAGAATTGATTAAGAGAAAGTTTGGATTTGATTTAAGTTTGTTGTTGAAGGAAAGCAAGTTGCTTAAAAATAAAAAGGAACAGAAGAGATTGGTTGAATTTTGAATTATTTTACAGAAGTTATTTTCTCGCCGAGCGCACTGCAGCTGATAGAAAAGATTATAAAGTAATTCTTCTTCATATTAATTATGGTTGAGGTAACCGTTCTGCTAGAAGCACTCGTCGGATACGCAGTTTTAAGCGTCGTGAGTATGCTGGCTGTTGCATATGCTTTGTTTAGATTCAATGAAAAAATTCTCCGTTTAGCATTGTGGAAAATGGTGGCGGCCAACTTTTTTATCGGTGTGGGCGTGGTTGTCCACACGATGGCGATCCTGGAATACGGAACAGATAATGCCTTGGTTATGGAGTTTTCCATCAGCCATATCTTTCTCCTGCTTGGTTTTTTGTTGTTGACCTTAGCTATGGTAAAAATACAAACTCTCTCGAAGAAGATCGGATTTGCATAAATATGGTAGAAGTGGCACACTTGTTTATTGTACAGGCGACGTCGGTTTTAGCTATGCTTTTTGGCTTTTTAGCTTTATTTTTTGTAGGAAAGGCATACCGTCATTTTTCTCCTGGCGAAATTAAACAAACGGTCAGTCTGATGTTAGCGACTATACTGCTGATTGTGCCGGCTATGCTTTTCATGGTCATCTATCATGTATGGGATTGGGAGATGGCTCAAAACTTATGGCACATCCTGATAGGTTTTGCTTTGATTGGAAATATGTTGGCATCACTATATCTTGTTAAAGTCAGTCGCAAATTTGCCTAAGCTTTTTCTTAGGTTTATTCAATGAAAATAAAGTTTAATAACTGAAGAAAACTATCTTTACATCTCAAGAGCAATTATAATAATTTTGAATAATTTTTGTACATTTGTTCACAATTACTAATAAGCAAAGATGTAGATAAGTATATGATTGATATAGGCACAGTTCTTTTTCTGAGTGATAATCATCGTCTAGGCCAAGAGGTGCAAAGAAAGACACCGCTTTCTAGCATCCTCGACTTAACGTCTGCGGTGAGCCGAGAACTGCTATTGCTGGCACGAAATTATTGGTGCAACCTTTCGATAAAGAGAAAAAGATGACTACAAAAGCACTGCGGGGTTGCCATTCCCGTAATTTATTATTTCCCATCACCAATTCCACCAAACACTTCCTGTTCTGGGAATATTTCCAAGCCAGTTTTAGTGATGTTAGCGGCTACAATCTTATTTTTATGAGCAGCTCCGCGCAATTTAATGATCTCTATTGCTCTTTCGCGGATATTTCCTCTTTGGACATTATAAAAAACTATCACGGCATCAGCAAGGAATTCTTCCACCCCGGACGTGCTAAAGATTTTAGGAACCTGCTCTGTCTCGGTAATCAGAAAAGAGGTAGCTTTAATATTCTCAAAAAAGCGGAATAACTGTTCAATATAAATGCGATACGAATCTTCTTTCCCGGTGAAAGCTGAAGAAAGAGCAGTAAGTGAATCTATCACGATAATATCCGGCTTAATATTTAGGGGAAATATTATCGGTTTGATTTCGATGAGCAGTTCTCCTTTAACCTGCATCAGCAGCGCATCCACGCTCCTGGTGATTTCAAAAGGATTGACTCTTTTGATCACCAAACTCTTGTTTTTAATATATTTCTGGCAATTCCAGCCGAATCCTTCCATGTGCTTGATTAATTTCTCTTCACTCTCCTCAAAACTCATGTAAAGACATTTTAATCCTTTCTTAACTTGATTCATGCAGGTCTGTAATCCAAAGATGGTTTTACCGCTGCCAGCCCCACCAGCAACCAGTACCGTTGCACCTAAAGGAATACCTTTTTCTAGTAAAGCATCAAATCCTGGAATTCCAGTGAACATATAACCCTTCTCTGGTTTCCTTGCGGCAACAATGTCGGGGAGTGCTTCTTTCTGTGTTTCTAAATTAAGTTCTATTGATTTTTTAATGGGAGAAAGACTTAAAGGCAATTTTTTTAGCACTTTTTTTTCTTTTGATTTCCGGTGAAGCGGGCTTTTCTTAAGAATTGTCTTTGCTTTAAGCTTCTCGAGAACTCTTCTCTGCGATTTGATCCCTTCTGTGATTAATTTCTTCCTCTTTGGGCTAACCTGCTCAATGTATCTCTTCTTCTCTTTAGTAAACTGATGGAGCAGTTTTCCCCTTTTCTCTTCCGCTTTAGCCAGTAATCCCATTTTAAACAGTTATTAATTCACTCCGTATTTGTTCAACATCTCTTTATACTTTTCAAATTCTTTAGATTTAGAAAATTCATCTATCTCCTTTGGGGGGAGTTTCCCCAGCAAAGTATCCATCTCTTTAAGGAATGATTTCATCTGTACCTTATCTGTTACCTTAGGGCCCTTTTTCTGGATATATTTTATTATTTTTTTGTATTTAATTTTATATTTAGTTTCGTGTTTTGTTCGGTATTTAGTCTCATATTTTGTTTTGTATTTAGTTTTAAATTTAGTGACTATTTTTATTCTTCTTCTTAGTCTTTCAACTTTATTATTGACGAAATCATGTAACTGATGCATTTCTTGGCGAAGTTTTCTCTGCTCTTCAATCTTTTCCAGCTTTTCTTTAACTATTCTATTAAGCGCTTTAAGATCTTCATCCCGTTGAGATATTTTTTCTTCCAGTTCCCTTTTACGTATTGCTGCATTTTCAGCTCTAGCCTCTAACCGGCTTTTCGTGTATTCAAGCTGTCCAATAGCATTCTGCGCGGAAACTATTTGCTTATCGGCGGAATCTTTCTTTAAACGCAAAGCTTTTGCTTTCTGGATTAACAAAGATTTCTCTTTAGCGAATTCTTTCCTCTTCTCGGCGAGGTTTTCATTTAACTTCTTCTCTTCCTGAACTACGGAACTATCCAGATTTTGTTTTAATTTCTCTTCTTCTCGTACTTTCTTCTGCAGTTCCGCTAATCTGGCTTCGCCTTGAGCTTTTATTGCAGCAGATTTCTGTTCCCGCAAGTGTGCAATATTTTTCTCAGCTTCTCTCTTCTTCTGCTCTAATAGGTGCTCTTGTTTAGAAATAGAATGTTCTAACTGGGATTTCTGATGCTGCATAGATCTGTAGAAGGAATCTTTTTTCTTTCTTTCCTGGCTGACATGTTGAGCCAGCGCCTGGAGTTTCTGTTCTCCTTCCTGTTTCACGCGCACTAACATCTGCTGCAGAGAAAGATCCCGTTCATTTTCCATCTGTACTTTTCTTTTTTCAAGAAGCACTTTCTCCTGCTCTCCTTTCTTTAGCTCAGATAATTTTAATTTTTTAGTAAGCCCTAACTCGGTCACTTTTTGCTGTAATAAGGCTTCTTCTTTTTGCAGTGATTGAGATACTAAGTGATGCTTTTCCAGCAGCCGGTTGTTTTTAGTGATGTGATGAGTAATAGTTTCTATTTTCCGGTTGACCTGGCCGATAGATGAAAACAAACCGCCTATTTCTTCTTTAAGCTGCAGCCGGGCTTCGTTATCTGCCCCATAACTTTTTTGCAAAGCAAGAATTTCCTGGTTTAATGAATTGATTTTGTTCAGTTCATCACCGACTGAATTTTTTCTTTTCTGGTAAGCTGGATCCTCAAAAGAAGATAAAGTCTTGATGAAAGATTTCTTAGCTTGGATTACGGTCTGTTGTTTTAATTTGTTCTTTTCTTTGAGAGAACCTTCTTCAGCAGCAACAACTAATTCTAAAGCATGTTGTTTTTGTCTTGCCTGAACCTGATTTTTCTGTAAAACTTCCAGCCATTCTTTCAACTCCTTAAGTGCGGAAGTTAATTTTTTTTGATTTTGTTCCAGAAGGTTAAGCTGTTCAAATTTGCGCCCTTTAACGTCAACATGGCGTTTTACTTTAGATAACTGTTCCTTTAATCTTCTGAGCTGATGAGAAAGTGATTCTACTTTATGATCTATTTCTATTTCTCGAGATTCTGCTTTCGCATAAATATTTTTTTCTTTGTTCCGCAGTTGAC
>CAYRMP010000020.1:0-13430 GCA_964425545.1 uncultured Methanosarcinales archaeon
CTGCCGCTTGGCTCAGGTACTTAATTAAGAAAGGTATAATCTCCCTATCCAAAGATGAACTCTGGGACTTTGTGTTCTATCTGATGTTAGGAGTCCTTATCGGTTCAAGATTATTTATGGTCTTTTGGAATCCAGAGATATACTTAGTTAGGCCATGGAATTTACTTAAAATATGGGAAGGAGGTATGAGTTTCCATGGTGGTTTTGTAGGGATAGTTACTGCTGCCTGGCTATATTGCAAGAAAAAGAAGCTGTCTTTTTGGAAAATGGCAGATGCGATGAGTGTGCCGGCTATTTTTGCCCTTGCTTTTGGCAGGCTTGCCAATTTTATCAATGGAGAATTAGTAGGAAGAATTTGGAACGGAAATTGGTGCGTGGTCTTTCCTGATTATGGTTCGGAATGCAGGCATCCCAACATGATTTATTCCTTTTTTCAGCGCATGATTGTTTTTGGCTGGCTTTTCTTCTTGACCTTTTGGAAAGAAAATCCGTTCAGGGAAGGCTTTATATTTTGGAATTTTGTCTTCTGGGAGGGATTGGGGAGAATAATCGTTGACTTTTTCCGGGAGGATATTCTTTACGCAGGCTTTAGTTTAGGACAATGGTTTAGTGCAGCAATGGTTATTGCAGCAATAATTATGTTCACAAAGAATCATAAAGAAGATTGGAAAAAAATCTTCAGTTCTATTGCTTAATAACTTATAGAGAACTTTGAAAAATAGTAATTTTGATGAATAGTCATTTTATTTGATGTCAAAATTACGACTATTTCAAAGTCTCTTAGATCACTTTGCCAAGAAAAGATGAATTCTGCAAAGTTATCTATAATTTCTTTCTTAATTTTGCTAAAGCAATATAATCTTCTTTTGTTCCGCTGCCGCCTTTACATTTTGCTTCTAGGTCGGCAAGCTCTTTTTTATGATCTTTTTGTCTTTTTTCCAAATCTCTTTTACTCATAGCCATGTTGGGTCACCTTTTTTTATTTTTTCTTTGAAAAATATAAATCTTATCTGTTCTTATCCATAATACAATTTATTTTCTGCTTTTTGTTCTCTGTCTTTCACTGAACCGGATTTGTTAATTCTTGGCCGATGCGAGCTTATATCTCTTCTCATAGTAATGTCTAAGCTCTGCAAAAATAAATTCATTCCTTCTTCCATCTTTAAAGGCCCTTCCAAATGTCCTTCCCTAGCCGGAGTTCCCGAAAATACGATCAATCTATTAGAGATGTAATCTAAGAACATTAAATCATGGTCGACTACTAAAACAGTGATATCTCTTTCCCAAGCCAGATTTTTAATGATTTTTGAAATCAATAACCGCTGTTCGATGTCCAAGTAGGCTGATGGTTCGTCCAGCAGGAATAGATTTGCGTCTTGTGATAAGCAATGCGCAATGGCTACTCTTTGCAATTGTCCGCCGGAAAGTTCTGATAATTTCTGGGTGAATAATTTTTCTAAATCCAACGGCCGGATAAGCTGATGCTGGTATCTGGCGATTGCTTCTTGCAGCAATTCAGAGACAGTCATTTGAGAATCTGTTTCCAGATACTGCGGCTTGTAAGACACTTTTATGTTTGTTTCCAATTCTCCATAATCTGGTTTGATCAAGCCCGCCAAAATTTTGATGAAAGAGGTTTTTCCAATCCCATTTTCACCTAAAATACCGATGATCTCTCCTTTATACAGAACTCCTTCTTTTGCAGTAAGATTAAAATTACCTAATTTTTTAGTAAGTTTATTCCAGGAAGTAAGCGGGGTTCGCGAGCCTGGTTTCACATCCTGAGCTTTTTCATATTTAATGGCATGATCACGGAAGCGCACGTTCTCTTCTTTCAAATAACCGTCTAAAAAGGAATTAACTCCTTCCCTGGCGTTTTTTACTCCAGACACAATCCCAAATCCATTTTCGACCCCGTACATGATATTTACCAAATCAGCCATGTAATCAAAAATAATCAAATCGTGCTCGATAACCATAATTGCCGTCTCTGGTGTGGCTAAAGATTCAATAAATCGAGAAATTTTTATCCTTTGTTTAATGTCAAGATAAGAGGTCGGCTCGTCAAACAAGTATAGGTTTGCTTTTTTGAGGGCGGTGGCTGCGATTGCTACCCGCTGCAATTCTCCTCCGGAAATTGTTCCTATGTCATTATCGAGAATTTTTACAAGATCTAACTCCAATGCTACTTTACTGAGAGTGGAATGATCTGTCTTGGAAAGCAATTGCCGCACCGTTCCTGAGAATTGTTTTGGAATCAAATCTACTTGCTGCGGTTTGTATGATAATGATATCTCTCCTTTCCCTAGTTTTTCTAAGAATTTCTGTGTTTCTGAACCTTTAAAGTAATTAATTACTTGCTTAAATTCCGGCATTTTTTTCCAGTCGCCTAAATTAGGCTTGATCATGCCGGACATGATTTTTAGAGCAGTAGATTTTCCAATACCATTTCTACCTAAGATTCCCGTGACTTTCCCAAACATGGGCGAAGGAAGAGAATATAATTCAAACAAATTTTCTCCGTAGCGATGTAACGGCGGCTTGTCTAAAGTGGTAGGTAAATTGATAATTTCAATGGCTCCAAAAGGGCATCTGTTGGGGCAGATTCCGCATCCAGTACAAAGCATTTCATCGATCCGCGCTTTCTTATCCGGCTCCCCTGGATAGATGCAATCGGCACCTGCTCGATTGACGGGGCACAATTTAGCGCAAAGGTAGTTGCCGCACTCGTTAGGGTGGCATTTGTCCCGGTGGATGATAGCTATTCGTTTTCGTGTGCGCATGGGTGTTATGTCGTGACCTTAATATATATTCTTTTTGCTTATTTTTTTGGAATAAGGAAATCTATGGTTATTTTAAAAACATTACATTAGGTAAATCCTTAAATTCTTTGTCTCCAGTTAAAAAGAGTATATTCTTTAATCTAGCTACTTCATAGCCAATACAATCCGCATAAGATAATTTCTTTTTCTTGTGTATGCACCTAAACAGCATTGCTTTTGTTATGATCTCCCCGTCTACATCTATTACATACGATAATAAGGTCTTTAACATTTCATCAGCCATTACTTTTCCCATTTCGTTTAATACCACATAATATACCTCAGCAACATTAAAGATAGTGGTCACTCCCATATGTTCTTCAAAATAAGGCTTATAATGCAAGTTGCCATGAAAATATTCTATGAATGCAAAACTATCATAAAAATATTTGCTCATCCCCAGCCGTCTCTCATTTCATCTTTCAGTTGTTGAGTAGATTTGGTGAATTTCATAGAATTAAAAAACGTTCTGATATCCGCTACTCTTTTAATTTCTATAATTATTTTCTGATTTTCGTGCAGAAATTCTTCTTCGATAATTTTTTTTGGAATAGCTATCCCTAAAGAATTCCCCCATTTCCTGGTTTGAACTTCTATTTCAGCCATTTGTTTAATTAAAGTATAATTATATATAAGCATTTCGCAATAATTTTATAAAATACTCTGCTCAACAACAATTTATGGCTAAATGCAGCATCTGTGGAAACAAAATAGCGGAATTGTTTTTAGAGAAACTCAAGGGTACAGTAGTAAGAAAACTAGGTTCCAGCAAACAATATCCAGTCTGTTTCGAATGCCAGAAGAAGTTTCCCAGCAAGGAAGAATTGCTGCAGAAATTATAAATAATGCCCCTGTGGCTTAGCCGCAAATGTCACGCCATTTGCAAGGCGAATGCGCTTCACTACGTTCAGCACACAATAATTTAAAAATAATCACCATTAATAAAATTTATCGCCCTTATGGCTCAACGGTACTTTGCGTAAGTAAAGTTTGCGCGAAGCGTAAAAGAGCGACTGCTTCGTATACGAAAGTCAAAAGAGCAGTAGGTTGAGGGTTCAAATGCCAGCAATCTAGGCGAGTTGGGCGGGTTACCAGTAACCCGCCGCGACTATTAGGTTGTGGCTTGAAAGTCCCTCTAAGGGCTTATTTTTTTAATAACTATGGGTGATGAAGAATAATGGATAAGCATAATACTTGGAGCATAAGTGATTATCTAAAAAAAAGAGTAAGATCAGAACAAGAAGAAAAAATGCATAAGCTTTTGCAGAAAGTCTCTAAAGGCAAGCTTACTATTGAAGACATGCAGATTTTTTTTGACAAAACAATAAGACCACTGGATTTTTTTAGGAGATATGACGGCGAATTGCATTTCTCTAACGACAAAGAAGCAAAGAAATTCATGAATTTACTGATGGAGGTTTGGAACCAAACTCCACGAACGGAACTTCATGGAAAAACTCCTTCTCAAACTTATGAAAATGGAGAAAAACGTTGCGAACTTTGTGTTACAACACCTAAATGTCCGCATTGCGAAATGATTCTTACTGAAAGAGAAACCAAAACTTACGGTGAAGGCGAAGAAGTAACAGAACTTTTTTGCGAAAAATGTAATAATACTTTCCATGATTTTAAAATGGATATGTCTCCTGAACTGGCTGAAGACACAGCTGCCATCTTTAAAAAAATAGCTACAAATATTACTGATAGCACTTTTGATAAGGTTTGGGGAGAAGCTAAAAAAGAAATAAAAGATTTTTCTAAAAGAGAATTAGCTGAGGAAATGTTTTTTGCAGGTGTTGTAAATTCCTTTGTATCCATTTATGCTTTAGGTGTGCCTAAAGAGATGCTTAAAGTATGGGCAAAAATCTTAGATGGCGAGGAACAAGGAATGGAAGAAGCAATGGGGGAGCTTGAAAAGAAGATGAAGGTCTTGAAAAGTGGCTAAATCATTTCGAGAAAAATGGTTAGCAGCAGTTGAGAAAAAGAATTCTGTGTTATGTGCAGGATTAGATCCAGCAGAGTATGATCTGGGTCGCGAGGAAGGGTTACCGTTCATGGTTGATAAAAGAGAATGGTCTTTCTGTTATCTCGAAGCTGTTGCTCCCTATGCTGCTGCAGTGAAAACAAACATCAACTATTGGAAAAATCGCGATGATATGCAAACCTTATCAGAGTTAGCTAGTTATGCTTCTGATCTAGGTTTAGTGGTTATTGACGATTCGAAGTTAGCTGATATCAGATCTACCAACGATGCAGGAATGTATCATTCTGCAGAAAATCAGTTTGACGCAGTTACATTAGCGCCCTTTGCCGGAAATATAAAAGAAGCCGTAGAACAAGCACGAAAGCGGAATATCGGGTTAATTTCCATGTGTCTGATGAGCAATCCAGAATATGAAAATGTAAAAAAACAATGGGTGCAAGTGAATAAAGAAGATTATTGCAATCCTTATGATCTAATTGAAATTAAAGGTGTTCCACATGTTAAAAAATATATACAATTAGCTAACGACGCAGCACGTTATGGAGTTGAGGGCATTGTCATTGGTGCGCCAAGTGAACATAATCATATTAAAGAGAAAGAAATATTTACAGCAAGACAATATTCTCGTGATGATACTTTAGTCTTGCTTCCCGGTATAGGCGCGCAAGGTGGAGAAGCAGAAACTATTTGGAAATATTTTGACAAAGATAAGGCCATAGTCAATGTCGGCAGAGCTTTGATGTTTCCTAATGGGAGCAGTTCTGCTCTGGAAGAACAGGAAGAAGCAGCTAAGCAGTATAGGGATATGCTTAATGAGCTGCGAAGAAAATAAAAAGCATTTTTTATGGAACATAAATCGGAAAGATTATTAAATGCCTCTTTCCCGGATAGAACAAATGGTGGTTAAAGCGGAAAAAGCAGTGGAAAAGGAGCTGGCAGAACAGCAGGAACAAGAAGTATCTATGCTTGCAGAAAATGATCTTCATGTTTCAACTCAACAAAATGATGGAAAAAGCGTTCTAATTTTAATCGGGGTTTTAGTTGCCGTTTTCGTGTTTGCTATAGCCGGATTTAAAGTTTATGACCATTTCACTGCCGCCGGAGTCGTACTTATAGATGATCTTCACCAAAAAAATTTAGATGGGAAGTTGGGCAATGAAGAAGGATACATCTACAACGGTTACAGCTTTGTAAAAGCAGACGGCTTATGGTGGACAGAAGTGGAAGTAAAAAACAGGATTATCAAAATACCTCTTCACTACGGTCCGCGTGATTTAGAAAATATCCCGGTCAATGGGAAACTTTTACCGGAATTTAATAACGGTGAAACGGTCTATGTTTCCATCGATCCAGAAGTAAATTATGACAAATATTACACTTTGGGTTTAATGGAACTTAATACTAACATTATTCAGGGAGTCAGCAGAGAGATTGAAGCAGCATGCAGCACACAAAATCCGGTCTGTGAAAATAGAACCATCATAAATTGTGAAAGTGCCGATGGCCGGCCAGTAGTTCAGTTATCTGTTGATGATACGCCCAGCGTTACCCTGAAAGGAACATGTATTGATATCCGCGGAAATGGAGAAGATTTAGTCAAGTCAGTTGACCGGGCGCTTTATGTGTGGTATAAAGTGTTTGCTTAAGAAAAGGCTCTGTAGAAAATCTCATCTCTTCGGGTTAGCATCGAGTTCGCCTGTCGCTGTTTATACTGGAGTAGAGCCATTCCCGTAGGGAGCGTCCCCTTGTCTCTGTCAAAGTGACATTAATGAAGGCTCACGAATTGATGCTAACCTACATTTTCTACAGAGCCTTAAGAAAAACGAAGAACATCAACCTTTTAATCCCAGCACTTCTACATTATTTCTGTTGACAGTTATAAGCCGGAAATTTAATCCCAGCTGTAATACTGCTTCAAGAATTGCCATGTGTTCCTTCCCAGTTCCGGAAGAAAAATTAAGAGCAATCTCAAAGTCTGCGATTTTATCTTTCAATTGTTTCTTGATCTGCTCGGTAATAATGGTAGTAGGAGTGTCCGGAAAACTTTCCACAAGAACCAGTTCAGTATTCTTTCCGAGAGTGTAATTCTCCTGGCCGAATTGATTAGTAATCAGAAATACTTTATTCCATTCCTGGCTTTGGATGATCTTGTTGACTTCGCTCCAAGTGCCTTTTCCAATAGATAAGCAAGCAATTAAAGTCGGCATTTTTGTAAAATGTTACGGTAACTATTTAAATTAATTTGTATTGCTTAGCATAGATGTTAATCAGTTTTTTTGAAGAATTTCCCACGGAAGACACTTTAGCTAAATTGAAGTTTGTCTCTTGGCCGACCAAGCTGTATGTGGCTGCTAATAATGTCCAGCAGTTCAGAGCAGTCACTTCCGTGGTAAGACATGACCAGAATCTGTTAGAAGCAGTATATTGGCCTATTCTCAAAAGAGAGGAAGGGTATTGGGTTTCACCTTTTTCCAAGCAAAGCGCCTTACGGCATCTTTTTGAGGAATTAGAAAATAAAAAAATTCCGGTGATGTTAGATTTAGAACTGCCTACTACCCAGAACCCCTGGCTTTATCTGACCGAATTATTCCATTTCAATCAAGATAAGAAACTGATCCATTCCTTTGTCTGCAATCATTCCGGTGAAACTTATCTTTGTGAATATTCGGCATCAGGAAAAAGTTTGCAGCGATTAGGGTTGCATTATTCAAGCAAAAAAAGTAAAGTGATGAAGATGATGTATCATTCCGTGCATTATTACAGTGAGGAAAAATTGCGAAGCGAACTGCAGCGCGGTCTTAAGGAATTTGGTGACAGATATATTGTTGGTTTTGGAACTATTGCCCTGGGTGTAGGCGGAAATGAACCGATACTTTCTGCGGAACAATTGGAGAAAGATTTACAGATAGCTCAGGAAGTTGGCGTAAAAGAAGTTGTTCTTTTTAGGCTAGGCGGATTGAATAAGAAATATGCTAAGGTGATGGAGAAGTTTGTGTGAAGAAACTATTTTAATAAAATCTCTTTGATTTGCTTGTTTAATCTTCCATTTAGGGGTATTCTCGTTGGGAACCAGAGTCTTAATGCGCTCAAGTCCAGTTCAACTAAATTTTTGATTTCTTGAAGTTCATCGCAATTACGAGCAATTCTGGCAGCACAGATAGTCATTTCTTCATTCCTCGTTTCGGAATATGTTGAATAAATAAATTTTAAGACATCAACAGCTTTCAAAGTAGTGATTCTTTCGTGGTCATTGAAATATCCATCAAAGTCCATCCAGTATGCGTCATAATCACTTAACAAAATATTTTTAACATGAGCATCACCGACAATAACACCTTTATGATGGATTGCTCGAAGAGAACGAAATCCTTCCTCCAAGGCTATTTCTCTCTTTAAATCAGGAAGGTTACGGAAAGTAATTCCGTCAATGTATTCTCGGACAATAGTGTTCTCATCATGTGCAAGCATGCCTGGAGCACCGCATCCAGCTAATTTTTCTAAACAACTTGCTTCTCTTTGAATACGTTCAGGAGCAGTCCCAATTCCTCTGGTTTGATAAAAAAACCCCTCCAGAAAAGCATAATAAAAATTTGCGAGTGTTGAGAGCCGACCAGCTCTTTTGATGATATATTTTTCACCTTCATACTTTACTGGGAAAACGATATTGGTGGCTCGGTAGTTATCACCGCATCTGTATCGTTCAGGATTTTCTAATAATTGTTCAAATTTCATTTTTCTTTCTTATCTAACCCAAATACCTCACAAACCGCAGAAATCTCGGTTCTTTCAGCAAAGCCATAGCCAATAAAGGAATAGGATTATCTCTGGTATATCTCTCAAACACTTTCTTCACTTTTGGCTGATTGATATACGAAACTAACTTATCCCAATCATCATCTGAAAATTTGTCTAAGATGCGCCGTACCACCAAATGCAGTTTCAACTTTTTAGCCAAAGGTTTTACTTTCTTTTCATAATTATTATTATTGTTATGGATACAATCTGCGAGAATTTCTGCCTGTTTCAATCCGGGAATTAATCCGCCAAGGGTTGTCGCTTTGACGAATCCAGCCGCATCTCCTAGCAGATAACAATTACCTTTCTGCAGTTTCTGCGCAGGGTGATATATTGGAATCGTTCCTGCCTGTATTTCTTTTACCTTGAAACCATTTTCTGTCATAAACTTATCAAAATACGCTCTGGAATTCTTACGCATGCCTAAACCCACTCGAGCAAGATTCTCTGATTCTGGCACTACCCAGGCAAAGAGTTCCGGACAGACAGAAACACCAAAATAGGTCTTAAATGCAGTTGGGTCAAACTTGCCTTCAACTAATGCCTGTACTCCAAAATAATTTTCCCGTTCTGGATGATACAAACCGTACGCTTTTGCTGTCGGAGATAAAGGGCCGTCTGCGGCAATGACAATATCGGGAGAGATGCGTTTTTCTTTGTTCTGGGCGGAATCTTTAATGATTAATTCTTTTCCTTCTTTACGCAGAAATGAATGGTTAAGGTATACCTTTGCTCCTTCCTTCTTAGCTAGATCACCAAAGAAGTTATCAAACTTATTTCGGCAGACTAAATACTCTTTCTGCTTGATTTCTAACTTCTGCTGTGGTGAATAAACTTCAACTTTATTGAAAGTATTTACCAGAAATGAATCCATCGGCAATTCAAACTGATCGAAATCAGAAGTCAATAAACCGGTGCATTGGATAGGCAGTCCTATTTGGGCATGGTTCTCATAAATTGAAATGTCATGTCCATTTTTAGCCAGCAGATATCCTGCATAACAGCCGACAGGACCAGCACCTATGATTGCGATATTCATGAAGAAATTGACGAAATAATGGCTATAAAAAGATTATCGAACATAAGAATAAAACACAATAAAATAAAAAAAAAGAAAAAAGATTTGGAGGATGAGTACTACCTTAGTAGTACTTTTCTTCTCCTTCGTCGTCTTTACGTAATCTGCTGAAACCGATTACTAGACCTAGCAATACTAGTAAAACTACTAATACCACTAGAGCAATTTCTAATCCGTTTCGTAAGCTTGTTTCGCTGCCAGCGTTAACTGGAGCAGTAACAGTAGCTTTTAAGACTACGGTTTCCAAGACATCGCTGCCTGATTTAACTGTTAGGGAAGCTAAATGCTCTCCTGCAGTTGCATCTTGAGCAGCAGTCAAGTCAGCATAGACAACTTTGCTTTGGCCAGGTTCAAGCACAACTAGCTTTTCGCTGACAGAAGCGGTAGCCCAGTCTCCGGTAGCTACTTCAACAGCGTATGCTTTAGCAGCACTGCCGTCGTTGGTCAAAGCCACAGCATAAGTTGCGGTTTTGCCAGCAGCAACGGATTGAGTTTCTGGACCAGCAGCCAAGACAGTTTTACCTGACTTTTGTTGAGGCTTAACAAATTCGCTGTCAACAACTTTCAAGGTGTAAGTCTCGGAGACTGATTCTTCTAAATCGTCATATTGTACAGTTACTTTAACAGTGTATTCTCCTGCTTTAGCGTCAGCTGGGATTTGTAAGAACATTTCATCAACGTCTTCTTTATCATCAGCTGCAACTTCATCAACATACTCTGATGCGCTTAATCCTAATTCAGGAACAGCTACAGTAACTTTTACGTTATCTTCATCGTTGTCACCAACGTTTTCAACTAGAACAGTAGTAAGCAAGGATCTTCCTGCTTTCACAGTCAAGCCAGGTGAAAAGGACACGTCAGCAATCTTAACTGAGTGGCTAGGTGATTCAACGTATAGTTTGTAGTTAACAACAAGGTCAGCTTCATTAGCTCCACCGGAAACTCTTACTCTCAAAGTAGCATCTTTGTAAGTAAAATCATTTGGAACGGTTAACTTTAAAGTCACACCAGTGCCTTTTGTTCCAGCGGTTACTTTTTTAACTACTGCTGAATCTTCAGCATCTTTTTTGTCGTAGCCCAATAGTTGAGCTTCAACTTCGATGTTTTTAGCGTCGTCTTTAACTCCGTTTCCGTTTCCATCTCCGCTAATTTCAAAATCAACATTTACTTCAAATTCTTCCCCTCTTTCAACAGTAAGCGGGGTGTTACTCATCTCTTCATCATTAACTTCTACTTTAACGTCTCCAGCAGTTAGGTCTCCTAAAGTACTTAGTTCAGAAGTTGCACTAACCATGGAAACAGTTAGCAAGCTAATGACAAACAATGCCATTATACTTAGTAATTTTTTCATTTTATTTTCTCCTCCAAATCCTTTTTCAAGGTTTGAGCGTTATTTTGTGAAGCACTCATAGTCTTATTTAAGCGTACTTTGAGGCTTTTACCACTTCAAAATAGGTCCGTTATTTAAATGTTTCGGATTTTAGTATCATCAAGTAGGAACATATGGGCACTACTCGAAAGTGTTACTGGTGATATATACTAACCTATAGGTTGAAGTATGGTAATGGTAGTTCTTAGCAGTAATCTTGATTATGTACCAGCCGGGCTGCACTTCTTCGGGAATAGGCACAGAGACGATTTTGCTCACACCTTTGTTCTTTAATAAGCTGAAATCGCTAGTGCTGCCAAAAGCTCCTATATTATAAATAGTGGCTTGAATTTCAACATCTTCAAGGTTAGTTTTTCCATTATTGAAGATATTTACATTAACAATCATCAGATTTCCAGCTAGGACAGTATCATCTACAGTTACAGACTTAAACTTGATATTAGTGAACGGAAATGGTACTGGTGGAACTGGGGGATTTTCTACATCTGTTTCATTATCATCGTTCTGGTCAGTGCAACCAGGATCATTAGGGAAATCAGCTTTTCCATCTCCGTCATTGTCAACTCCATCATCACATTGAGGTAATTCTACTGGATCGTCTGTCTCATCATCATCGTTTTTGTCAGTACAACCAGGATCATTAGGGAAATCAGCCTTTCCATCTCCATCGTTGTCAACTCCATCGTTACATTGAGGCAGGTCTACTGGATCATCTGTTTCATTGTCATCGTTTTTGTCAGTACAACCAGGATCATTAGGGAAATCAGCCTTTCCATCTCCATCGTTGTCAACTCCATCGTTACATTGAGGCAGGTCTACTGGATCGTCTGTTTCATTGTCATCGTTCTGGTCAGTACATCCCGGATCGTTAGGGAAATCAATCTTTCCATCTCCGTCATTGTCAATACCATCATCACATTGAGGTTTGTCTACTACCAGATCTGTAACTGTAATAACAACAGTCTCAATATCCTTGCCGCCAAAATATTTGTTTCCTAATTTATCCACTACTTTGAAAGTTACTAGATATACTCCTGCCTGTTCATCCGTAGGGGTCCACTTGAATTTTCCCGTATCTTTATCTAAAGATGCTCCTGGCGGAAGAACGCCCAAAACACTATATTCTAATTCGTCATTATCTAAATCAACAGCGGTTAAGATAAACATCAATAATTGTTCTTCCTGAACTGCTTTGTTTCCTATAATGTTAAATTGGGGGTTTCTGTTAACATCGTTAACGGTAACAGTGATATGTTCCCAATCTGATTTCTTCTCTTCATCATTCGCTCTAAATCTGAAATCAATATTGCGGGAAAGGCTAGGATGTTTCACAAAGTCATAATTTGGTGTCCAGGTGAATTTACCGGTATCTTTGTTTAATGAAGCTCCAACTGAATTGATATTGTTCCAATAAAGGCAGTTGCTGCCAAATTTTACTCCGCATACCTGGCCGCTATATTCCAGTTCATCATTTTCTTTATCTGTTGCTAAAACAGTGAATTGCAATAAATTATTCTCTGATACTTCTTTGTTTGGAATATTATTTATATCGGGTGCGTTGTTTACAAACATCTGAACCGGAGGCGTATCCTGGAGAACTAAATTTGATTTTACATTTAGATATAAACTTGAATCTACTAATTCCGTATTTGCATCTTTCAGTTTGATGACTATGATATATTCACCAACTTTATTCTTATAATCTTCTGGAAGTACAGTGACTACTTGATATCCTAAAGAATTAGCTACCTTTACTTCTTTAGAAACAATAGTGCTGACAATCTTTCCATCATCTTTGCTGTTGATAGTTACAGTTAAATGTACAGTTTGACTAATAGTAGAACCAAAGTAACCGGTTGCAAAGTTAGCAGAATTTCCATTATAAATATTCTTACTATTAAGGCCGTTATCCCAAGCAAGATATTTTACATTTCCATCCTGCTTCATCCAATTGATTTGCGCAGTAGCGCTGACTGTTAAAAGCAGTGTTAATAATAGTGCCGTAAATAGCTTGAATCCTTGTTTCATTTTTATTCCTTGTTAGGACAGTATGCAGCGCCTGCGCCGAACATACCGTTAAAGTTGTCGAGATTAGTTCTAACTCCGCCGGATATGTTTAAGCAAGCGTAAGGCAATTTAATGCGCAGGCCGCCCATTCCATATCCATAAAATGAAGTTTCAGTATTATCAGATAGGTTTGAAATGTTTGTTCCTTCTACCATATTATTGTTGATGTAATGTGCAGAACTTTCAGTTAGTTCTCTGGTAACCCAATCATGCATGATTCCATTTTCCAGTTCTAAGCCGATTCCAAAAAGTCCTTTTTCACCTAAAGGAATCATGTATCCGAATGTTGATCCA
>CAYRMP010000020.1:13440-16593 GCA_964425545.1 uncultured Methanosarcinales archaeon
AAAGATTCTAAAGAATAATCATTGACACCGCGCATTACTAATTGGCCGGCTAATGGGCCTTCAGCAGCAGGCACTTCAATATTTTCATTTTCAGAACTGGCGTTTCCGTATCCTAAGAATCTTCCGCCCCAGTACCAGTTAGTGAAGCTAGGTTGAACGTTAAGGAAAAGACTTCCGCCGTATAGATCTCCTGCAAAATTATATTTATCATCAGCAGCAGTGAAAATCCGCAAGTATCCGGCACCAGGACTGAAGGTTAATGAAGGTAAATCTTTTTCTTCAGTTTTTTGCGGAATAACAACACCATTTGGTACATTTGGTTTTAGAGTTTCTGCTTTCAAATCGCAGGGAAAGTAGAATTGTTTAGCGTGATTAGGTTCAGACAGATTCAAAATCATCTCTGATTTCTCTAGTTTTCCATCTTTGGTTCTGTTGTCGGCAGGCGGATCATACTTTTGTGGGAATCCATCCAATCCAACCTCACAGTAACCAAGTTTATCCTGAACCGGTTGAATCAGAACAGTAGCTTGATCATTATCAATTAAATTTCTTTGTTGATGCCAATCATCTACCTTATTTTGAGACACCAAAATGTCGGTGGAGTCATTAGTTAGTATTACGTCGGTAATTTGCTCAGTTGTTGCAACTTTAGCTTCGGCGGCATAAGCAGTATTTGCAGCAAAAACTGCGGGAACAATCATTGTTTTTACTAGGTCATCAAGTTTCATTTTTAGTCTCCTTTTCTAATATATGGTGTTTTTGGACATTCATTTACTGCTGGGCAGACAGGGCATGATCTAGGTGTATAAGTAACAGCGGGACATATTCGCTTAGAAAGTTCATCTTTTTCTTCAAGACATTTTTCTAATCGTTCTTTGTATAAACAGCCTTCATCATTACCTAGAGAATCATTACATTTGTCTACTTTTTCTTGTAACAGGCTTACCTGTTTTTTATCATAACATCCTTTGACATCAGAACATTTAGGAACTCCTGCATCACCAACATAAGTAACACCTGCATCGGCATTTTGATTAGAAATTGAAGTGTAATCTCCGTTACAAGTTTTTAATAGTAAAGCGATTACTGCTACTATGCCTCCGCCTGTGCCAGCACCCCATGAAAAGCTTTTTCGCTTTATTGAATCGTGGCCTTTCTGCGTACAATGAAATGGATATTCTACTCCCCCTGGAGTTGTTTTTTGTTCTTCTGACATAAGAGTCCCCCAACACGTTTTAGTCACAAAGCAGTAGTGTAATATATAAATGTTTCCACTAATTAGTTACAAAAACAACTGGGGGGGGTGGGGTGGGGTGGGAAGGAGTTGTTCTAAAATTAAAAGGAAGCGATAATCATCACTCAGAAAGTTAGTAGTGCCTATCTGATGTAAAGCTTTGTGGTATGTATTAAAGTCTGTCGATAAAAAGTGCTTGGCAGGCCGTCTGCCGTGGCGAAAATCCGTTGTGCTATTTGTAGCATAATACTGTATTCTCGCAGGTTTTCGCATCTAAACTTTGTCTTACGAATACCAAAGCACGGCAGACCTCTTGGCCAAGCCAGCACTTTTAAGAGTAGACTTAATACATACGCTTTGTCATTTCATCTAAAGAATTACTTTCGCAACACTTTTCAACTTTTGTTTCCAATTCTTCAATACGTTCTTTATATTTATTCATCTTTTTCTCAGTATCCAGATGATAAACGTAAGCAAAAGTACCCATGAACCCCAAGAGAGCCAAACTAGCGGCGCTGGTATATATTATTCCTGCTAAAAAACCGTTGTTAAATTCGTTTCTTCCTTTCGTCGGACCCATAAGTATAAAAGATATTTTGGATTATATAAACTTAAGAGATATGCAGTATTTAGAGTATGCTCAATAATTCAAAAACAACACCTGCTCCAAATAATATGATCAGCAAAGCACCCAGTAATTTATGGGTCTTCAAAGAGAATTCCGGTGTTCGATCTCCTTTTACTTTCGCTTTCCAGTACGAAAAAATAATTAAAATTGCTTGTACTCCCCCGGCAATCGCCCCGGTAATAGCAATGATGGTAATAAAAGTAGATAAAGAAAATAGTGTAATCAGAAGTGGAATAGAAAAAGTAAGCAGTAAAGCAGCAGAATGCGGGAAAGCATAATCATATTCATACATTCCTATGAGGGCGATGCTTAACGTCAAGAACGAAGTGAACATAGATAAAATCGCGATGAGATTAGCAAGTATTCCTAACGTGGGCGAAGAATAAATACTTAACGCTACCGTAGCTATTTTTTTTTTAGGGCCAAGTAATTCAAAATTATCTAAACCGATTATCCCGACCACGATAAAAGAAAAAATAATATATAATACTATTGGGATAACTGACCCGAGGATAATTGCTTTTTTCATTTTTTCTTTGTGCTGTTCCAACACTTCCTGCATTTCTGGCACGGAAGGCATTCCCATCAAAGCAAACAAAATCACCCCGTAAGGCACAAAGAATTTTGCCCAGTTTAGAGATACAAGATTATCGGTATGTATGTCCCGATAAGAAAATATGCCGATAAATATTACTATTGCTAATAATATCACTATCAGGAGCAGTTCTACTTTTCCTGCCGCCTTAATTCCTTTGTAAATTATCAAGAAGGCGATGATAAAAAAAATGATACTGTACCATAATGGACTTCCCCAGCGGAATACGGCTTTCAGGCTTTCTCCTTCTCCGATTAAATATGCTGTCAATGCTCCATATGTGCCGAAAATCATGGAAAACATCATCAATCTTTTTCCCCAGGAACCGAGATATTTCTCTGCATAACCTGTTAATTGATGTTGTTTTTTTGTTCTGAGAACAATTTCACCAGTCATGAGATTTAGTAACAGAAAAGCTAGACCGAGGATAACGGTAATAATTAATCCAAAAAGAAATCCGCTTTGGGCAACAACATAGGGGATGGCTAAAATACCTGCGCCGACAATGGTCCCTACAAGAGTAGCTACAGCGATGAGAGTTTTATGCTGAGATAAGAAACCTGTTTCTGGCGAACCTCTTTTTTTGAACATCGAGTAGATTATAATTATTTTGTTTATATACATTTCGAGAAAGAAAAGAGTGGGGCTGAGATCGGAAGAGCACACGTCTGAACTCCAGTCACGAACGCTTATCTC
>CAYRMP010000021.1:0-15819 GCA_964425545.1 uncultured Methanosarcinales archaeon
ATCGAAAGCTCCAATTATCCTTGCTACCTCAGAAGGAGCGTTGAAATATGCAGGCATGGATTATTTGTGCGCTATCGCAAAAACAGCTTCAGAATTATCTAATGTTCCTATTGCGCTGCATCTAGACCATGGGAAAGACATAGGGGTAATTAAGCAAGCCATTCAGAAAGGTTATTCTTCCGTTATGATTGATGCTTCGCATGAAGATTTTGAAAAAAATATTCGTCTGACTAAACAAATAGTAGCTCTAGCTCATCGGAAAGGTATTTCTGTAGAAGCAGAACTAGGAACCATCGGCGGAGCAGAAGATTTAGTTTCTTCCAGAAATATCATCTATACTGATCCCGCAACAGCAAAAGAGTTCGTGGAACGCACCGAGTGCGATTTTCTTGCTGTGGCTATCGGAACATCTCATGGTGCTTACAAGTTTACTGGAAAAGCCCCCTTACGGCAGGATGTTCTTCAACAGATAAAACAGAAAGTAACAGTTCCTTTAGTGTTGCATGGTGCTTCCGGTGTTCCTAAGGGTTTAGTAAAAACGGCGGAAAGATACGGCGCAGATTTATCTGGAGTGAAAGGAGTTCCCGATACCCAAATTAGGGCTGCAATCAAAAATGGTATTGTCAAAATTAATACTGACACTGACATACGCATAGCTTTTGATGCAGCAGTGAGAAAGGCTCTTCAGGCCAAACCTAAAAATTTTGATCCGCGAAATATCTTATCGCCGGCTCGCGATTTAATACAAGAGGCAGCAGAAAAGAGGATACAATTATTTGGTTCTGCAGGAAAAGCATGACGGCAGTAGTAGAAGTTTGCGATTCAAGACAGATAAAACCAGATAATGAAAATTTAGAATTATTAACACAAAAAAAAATTCAGTCAATACAGGAAGAATATAAATTAGATCATTTTCGAAGAGAAGGGATGGTGAGTTGGACCATTGACGAACAGAATGCTGCAGATTATCCAACTAAAAGTTTCATAGACCAACTGATAAGAAGAAAAAAAGAATATAAATATCCTTCAGAACTGCGTATAAAATATATCGCTAGGACTATTAAAGAAGGAAATTGTGTGGGCTTAAAAGATCATCTTTATGTGGTCAATGGTGGAGTAGGATTGGAATTTTTACTATCTAAGCAAGAATCTCAGCAGATTGAACACCCGTCAGGCGCCAAGATATATTTACATCCGTTTTCTTTAAAATATAGGGGTTGGTGTGAATCTCACCTGATCCCATCGGGAGAAGAGATAAAAAAACCAGATGTTATCCGTCTTTCACACTTTTTAGTGGATTGGAATTTTATCAAGGATTTATACTCCTGGGAAAAATTAAATAGAAGAGAATGATATTAAAGGAAAAGGATAATATTAAAGAATAATATAATCATAAAAAGAGGTTGATCATGAAAAAAATATATATCGGTGCGGATCACGCGGGGTTTGTTCTGAAAGAAAAGATAAGAGAATGGCTTGAGCACAAACACGTTCCATATATAGATGTGGGAAATAAGAAGCTCGATCCAAAAGACGATTATCCTGATTTTGCCGCTGCGCTAGCTAAGAGAGTTGTTGCTGATAAAAGTCTAGGTATCCTGATTTGCGGTTCTGCGCAGGGCATGTGTATTACTGCCAACAAAATAAAGGGTGCCAGAGCAGTAATCCCTTATTCATTGCGTGAAGCACGTTTATCTAAGGAACATAATAATGCTAATATCATCTGTTTATCCGGCTGGTTTGCCCATTTACATAAATCCAAGAGGATGATTGAATTATTCTTAACCACTGGTTTTTCCCAAGAACCGCGGCATGCACGCAGGCTGGAGAAAATTAAGAGATTAGAACGATGAGACGGAACGTATTCCCTTCAGTCATGGCTAAGAACCAGCAGGAATTAGAAACGATGCTAAATAATCTTGCCGGGGTTGCTGCTTCTCTTCATTTAGATGTTGCAGATGGAAAATTTGTTCCTAATACTTCCTTGTGGTTTCCATTTAAGCTGTCAAAGAAATTCAAGTACATTGTTCATTTAATGGTAAAAGAACCAGGTAAATGGATCCAGAAGCATGGGGAAAAGGTTGACCTCTGTATCGTGCACGCAGAAACCATTAACCTTGCTGATTACATTCAAACTATCAAAAAACAAAAAAAGAAAGTTGCATTGGCTTTGAATCCAGAAACTAAAGTTTCCAAGATTAAACCTTATCTGAAATTCCTTGATTATGTGCTTATTTTGACAGTTCATCCCGGATTTTATGGGGCAAAATATTTGAAATATCCCTTAAAAAAAATTACTGAAATTAAGCAAGGAAATCCCAGAATTAAGATAATTGTTGATGGGGGGATGAATCCGACAACAGCCAAAGATGCAGCGAAGGCAGGCGCAGATTATATTGTGTCCGGCTCTTTTATAACCAAGGCGGAAAAACCCAAAGAAAGAATTAAACTTATGCAAAAAGCATTTAGATAAAGGAAATCGTGAAGGTTATCAAATTTCTTTTTTAGTGTTGTATAATTTGTCCCAAGCAAATTTATTATTAAGGTATTCTTTAATTTCGCTATCTTCGGAATATGCGATCATAGCAGCTATAACATATTGTTTTTTAAAAATTGCCAAAACACTAAGAATTGAATTAATCATCTTTGGGTCATCAGTTTTCAATAAATCTCTTACAGCTATTTGATAAATCTTGGATATAGCTCTCTTATAATCTGTTTTTAACCAATTAGGAATCTTAGGATTAGTTTTTCTTAGACGTTCAAGTTCGATAGTTGCTACTAATGCATAAAAATTCCAATCAAAATTAGCATTTTTCTCCTGTATTTCAACTAGTTTTACCAAGGAAGCATATGAAGCATCTCCAATATCTCCTTGATGATGTAGCTCCTGCCATAATTTCTCCCAACTGTTTTTAATATCAAAACCATCTTCAAGTTTTTTGAGTATAGAAATAGGATTATACTTAATCTTATATCCTCCGGTCAAATTAATCCATTTTTTATCTGAATATTCTATCATTTTGTTGATTTAAGGGTTATAGTGAGCTAAATTCTTGATTATACATTAACTAATATTTTCCGTTCGTGCCGTTTGTTGCTCTGCTTCGTTTTGGATAGTCTTTAACTTTTGATCCTCGCAATTGTTCTTTTTTCCTTTCAAGGAAAAGTAATATCCCGCATCCAGCCAAAGACATCAATCCTACCAGCAAGAAGGTAATAGTAAATCCGGCAAATTCAGCCAATGCTGCTCCGATTACAGCAGTTACTGCTGTTCCCACGCTTATGCCGGTCGAATAAAGACTCCATTCGAAACTTTCTTGTTTTTTATCAAGATGGATACTCCATAATCCCAGCCAGGTGGGGTACGCTAATCCGCTGCCGATACCATGCAATATTTCTGCAGCATAAATAAAATAAATATGATTAGAAAAAATGTAAACCAGCGGCACTAAAGAAATGATAAATGTTCCCGCCATGAGCCATATTACTTTATTTTCATGCTTGTCAACGTATCTCGAGAAAGGTAATTGTATGATTGATTTAGTGATAAGAAACAAGGTACTGGCGAATCCAGCGGCAAAAATAGTCCCACCTATAAGATTATCTTTTATGAAAATAGCTAATATTGGTGCAATAAGGCCAAAACCGGTAAAAATCAAGATATCTGAAAGCATCAATAGCTTAATGGTGCGATTCATGGTATAATTCATTCTTTTGAAATTCTTAAATGTTTTGTCGGGAGAGGGCCTATAATCTCCCGCCGCACTAGACAAATTCCTAAAATCCCTAATTCTTCAAAATTTTAGCGATTGAAGGGCTATTAGTCTTCCTTCCAATACCCACTCCCGCACCAGACAGGTTCGGCTAGACTATATATACCTCCTTTTAAGCTAGTAAATATATGAAAATAACCGATTTTGCACCAGAAAACAGGCCTAGAGAGCGCCTGCAGAAAGAAGGTTCATCGGCCCTTTCTTCAGCAGAACTTCTTGCCATAATCCTAAAGTCAGGCACTAAGAAAGAAAATATTCTGGAAATATCTAATCGCTTAATTTCGACTTATGGATTACAGAATCTTTCTGCATGTTCCTTACAGCAATTGCAGCAGCAATATGGCATCGGTCCTGCCAGAGCTTCACAAATTGTTGCTCTTTTTGAACTTCACAAAAGGATAGGTTACAGAAAAGAGAATAAGAAAATAAGCTGCGCCAGAGAAGCGGCAGAACTATATCTTCCTAAGACTAAATCCCTGCAGAAAGAACAGTTCATGGCTATTTATTTAGACACCAAAAATAATATTATTGCTGATGAAACAATTACGGTGGGAATTCTCAATTCTTCCTTAATTCATCCTAGAGAAGTTTTTCACGGGGCGATTAAACATTTAGCGCACTCGGTTATCGTGCTTCATAATCATCCTTCTGGCGATCCTGAACCATCCAACGAGGATTTGGAAATCACGAAAAACCTAATTAAATCGGGTAAATTGATGGGTATTCCGCTGTTAGACCACATTATTCTTGGGAAAGATGCTTGGTGGAGCTGGGCCGAATCGAGCAAAGCTTTTTAAAAGACCATTCTTTTAAACAATTACATGGCTAAGAAAAAAGCCTCTGAAGCAGCAGCAGCTGAAACTTCGGAAGACTTGAAAGTAGAACTAAAAAAACTGAAGAATCCAGTATTGGGCATTCTTGCTGGAGAAAGAGTAATTACTGAATCTTCTGATGACGCCAGAGAATTCTTCAATCAATCTCGATTCGGAACTTTAAATGAAAGCGGGAAAGTAGAATTATCTCTGTTAGAAGCATTATATCTTTTAGAACGCGAACGCTTAAACATCAAAAGCGAATCGGGTAAATCTTTATCCTTTGAACTGTACGTCAAGAAAGCTCGTAAAGTAGAACCAAATTTCTGGATTCGCTATATTGTTTTTAGAGATATGCGGAATCGTGGCTACATCATCAAGACTGCTCTCAAGTTCGGCGCAGATTTCCGCGTATATGATCGGGGAGTAAAACCAGGAGAAGATCACGCTAAATGGATTGTCTTTCCAGTTCATGAAGCCAGTGTTTTTACCTGGCACGAATTCAGCGCTAAAAACAGGGTGGCTCACAGCACTAAAAAGCGGCTATTACTGGCTATTGTTGATGACGAGAACGATGTAACTTACTACCAGGTAAGTTGGACTAGGCCGTAAACCAATAATTGTTCGCTTCCACCATAAGAACAGAAACTTCTTTCAACTGCAAATATGGTTTTCTTTCACATCTCCAGTAAAGAAAACTATATAAAAGGCATTTCTTCCCAGTTCTTATGAGCGACCAGGACAAAATTCTCTATTTTTTGAAGGTGGTAGGTCCAACCATCCCTTCTAAAGTTGCTAAGAATATAGGTACAGAAATTTTGCTAGCTTCAGCGCATCTATCTGATTTGGCTGCGCAGGGCAAAGTTAAGATTTCAACTCTGAAAATAGGCGGCACTCCCTTATATTATCTTCCCGGCCAGGAAGAGCAGCTGTACCATTTCGCTGCAGGGAATCTCAATCCCAAGGATTTTCAGGTGCTGGAAGTTTTAAAGCAGCAGAAAATTTTACGGGAAAATTCTTTAGATTTGCTTTCAAAAGTTGCACTCCGTTCGCTAAAAGATTTTACCGTTCCGTTACAGGTAACTGTTGCCGGCAATAGGGAATTATTTTGGAAATGGCATCTCCTTTCTGATGAAGAAGCGTCTTCCAGCATTAAGCAAATACTGTTTGTCAGAGAAGAAGTTAGAGAAGAGGCCAAAGAAGAAATTGCCGCTCCTGCAGCAAACGAAGAATTGCAATCAACTCTTTATTCCTTGCCTCAACCATTGCCGCAACCATCTCAGTCGGTTCAGGAATCAGGAGAAATCTCTCCTTTATCTTTTGAACAAGAGGAATACCTAGAAGAAAATACTGAGCAGTTGACAGAAACTCCAGAAGATGAACTTCAAGAAAAAATAGAACAAGTGCTGTCACAGAATAAATCAAAATCAGTTAAAACAAAAAGAGCTTCACGGAAGCCAAAAATCCAGGACGATTTTAAAGATAATTTCCTGCCTTCTGCAGAACTTTTCCTTGCCGCAAAAGAGATTGTGATTCAAGAGCATGAAATCGTGCGTAAAAATGCAGAAGTTAATTTATTGATCAAGGTTCCTTCTGCCGTAGGTGCAGTGACCTATTTCTGCAAAGCTAAGAAAAAAGCAAAATGCGACGAAGGGGATGTCTCTGCAGCATACATGGAAGCGCAAATAAAAAAACTTCCTTTGTTATTTCTTTATACGTATGAACTTACAAAAAAAGCACAGGAAATGCTCGGAACAGAAGCATTTCAGAATGCCGTGGTCGTAAAATTAGAAAGAGGAGTTTGAAATGATAGATACACAAAAAGCAGCTCACGAAATGAAGGCTGCTGAACAGAGAATAAAAAATAATTTTATTGAGCTTGGCACTTTAGATTATCGGCGTGCAGAACATTTCTATGATTATTTTAAACATAATCGGCAGGAAGATTTAGACAGATTTCTAAAAGAAACCATCGCCTCAAAAGCTCCGCTTCAAAGCGTTAGAAAAGATTTTTGTAAAATTTTAGGATGCATGTCATCATTGGATAAAAGATTACATCAGCATCCGAGTTTTAAGAATTTGCTTAAACGTGCGAATAATATGGAAAACCTCTTGTGTACTTTCTTTAAACACCGAAAAACGCAGATTAAAGCCTGCAGATATCTTCTTCACACCAAGACCATTCAGAACAATTTCTTAAAAGGATGTTATGAACTTTATAACGGTGTTATCTTGAAGGCACAGGAAAAACGCCTTATTCTTTCTTTCGGAAGTGAAAGAGATTTGGCAGCCATGTTTGAAGGATATTTTAAACAAGAAAAAGAACGGATTGACGCAGCATTTCAAGCATATCTAAACGAAAAGAATAAAGCTCTGCCTGCTAAAGACGCATCACTTACGATAGTGGTTTTGGCGCCAGTGGTGGGAGCTGCCTTAGCCTTAGCAATGCATGCCGCGTTTGAATGGGCTAACAAATCAGGTTTTAATCATAAACTATTAGTAAAACCTTCAACTGCTGGGGGAAGAAATGGGCCTGCAGTTTAAAGAATTAGTAATCAGGAAAGAAATTTCTATTGCTGATCTGAAAGGCAAAGTATTGGCGATAGACGGCATGAATATGCTTTATCAGTTTCTTACCACCATCCGTTCTCCTGACGGATCAGTTTTAACTGACAGCAAAGGCCGGGTCACTTCACACTTAATCGGTTTGTTCAGCCGGACTACTGCTTTAATGGAACAAGGATTAAAGCTAGTTTTTGTCTTCGATGGCAAACCTCCGGAAATTAAACAGAAGACCTGGGAAAAACGCAGTGCAGTAAAAACAGAAGCTTTCTTAAAATTAAAAGAAGCGACTGAAGATAAAGATATTGGCTCGATGCGCAAATTCGCTGCCAGGACTGCTGTTCTTACTAAAGATATGCGTAAAGATGCCGAGGCAGTTATTACTGCATTAGGTTTGCCTATTGTCCAAGCTCCTTCGGAGGGAGAAGCGCAGACAGCCCATATGGTCAAGAAAGGTGATGCTTACGCTTCAGTGAGCCAGGATTACGACAACCTCATCTTCAGCTGTCCGTTACTAGTGCGTAATTTATCTATTGAAGGCCGCCGCAAGAAAGCCGGAACATTTGCTTATCAGAAAGTTAATCCAGAATTAATTTCTTTGCCGGAAGTATTAGATCATCTGAAGTTGAATTTAGATCAATTGATCGTGCTGGCTATCTTAGTTGGAACAGATTACAATCCTGGTGGGGTAAAAGGAATCGGTCCAAAGACCGGATTAAAATTGTTGAAAGAACATGGCCAGGATTTTGAAACTATTTTCACAACAGCAGAATGGAATAAACATTATCCAGATTTGAAATGGCAGGAAGTATTTGACACTATCAAAAATATGCCCGTGACAGATAACTATAAACTGGAATGGAAGAAAATAGATGAAAAAAAGTTATTTTATCTGTTGGTTGAAGAGCATGGTTTCGGTGAAGAAAGGGTAAGAACAAAATTAGAAAAACTGAAATGGATGCAGAAGGAAATGGCTCAGAAAGGATTAAGGAATTTTTTTTAGAATTAAATAACATGGCTCCGAACAACATAGAAGTGGAAATTCGCAGTTTTATTTCTCAGGAAAAATACCGGGAGCTGTTAGTATTCTTTCATAAAGATGGAAAATTTTTGAACGAAGATTATCAGGAGACTTACTACTTTGATGCTGAGCAGGATTTACGAATTCAGCGTAATAATACCTATTCTAAAATCTGGCTGAAAAAAGGAAAATTGCATGATGAACATAGGGAAGAGATAGAAATCAAGTTTGATAAGGAAAATTTTGAGATGCTGGAAAAGCTATTCTTAACTTTAGGTTACAATATTCCTATCAAATGGTTTCGAAAAAGAAATACTTTTGAGTGGGAAGGGATCAGTGTCATGCTGGATTATACCAAAGGTTATGGGTATATTATTGAATTGGAGAAAATGTCCTTCGAACAGGAAAAAGAAAAAGCCTTGCAATTATTGAAAGAAAAATTACAACAGTTGAATATTTCCCTGGCTTCTAAAGAAGAATTTGATGCCAAATATAAACACTATAAAGAGAATTGGCAGAGATTGGTAACGGAATGATTCTCGGGCAGGTAATCATTTGACTGATAATAATTATCTGTTTCTTCTAACCTCCGAAAAAGTGTCCGCCTACATTTCTAATGTTTCTTTAGTTTTGTCCAGAATGCGTTTTGCTAATAGGAGTAATTCTTGATATTCTTTGTTTTCCAGCGATACTTTTGTACTGTATTGATACTCTTCCCGAATGCTTACGGCAGTTTCAGGAGAATCTTGTGTTTCTATTATGTTCAAAGTGCTCACTTTCTCTAAATCTTCTTGATTGATGGTTATTTTCTTGTCCTCAATAAGACCTGCAATGAGAGCAAAAGTACATTCTTGATTTCGTGTTTCGTAGCCAAACTTTGAGAGGATGGAAAGGAAGCAATGATAAATAACATAGAATAAGCTGCTGGAACACCAATCAGTGTAACCTCCTCTTTGAAGATAGAGAGTTGCTTTAAGATTATGTTCTGCTTTGGCTAGATGTTCTCTTGCTTTTTCGAGATCAGCGTCAACTTTAACTAATCCTCTATGTTTATTTCCCTCTTGAAGTTCTTTCTTGGCTTTGTTCAAACACCAATTCACTTTATTCTTTGCGTGACTCATTGTAAATTTCCAGAAACTTTTCTTCACCAATTACAACCATACCTTTAATAGCATTGAGGAGCGGTTTGTCTCTTTTTTTAATGTTTTTGATGATATCTTCATGGGTTTGGTACATGGGGTGAATCTTCTTAATGTTAATTTCGTTGAGTTCTTCTATCTCTTTTTGGAGTTTTGAAAATCTTTTTTGATCGGTTATTAAAAGAACATCAATATCATTAGGATTAGATTTATCTAAAATGGAGCCAAAGAGAACTATTACCTCGGCGTTATTAATCTTCTTAATTTCGTTTATCCACCGTTTAACCCGGGGATTTGCAGATAGGGCTTCCCGTATCAGAAGAAGTGAAACATATTTTTGAGCATAAGAGTTCTCAACATTAACCTTATAGATTACTGCTTTCCCTATCCTCTTGGATTTTACAATATTTTCTGCTTCTAATCTTTTCAGTATCTTCAGCGCCCCCATTGAGGTAATCTCTATAACTTTAGAAAGGCTGTTAGCATTATATATCACCTCAGGACTTTTTACTAGGGCGAGGACAACTTTCATTTCCGCTTTGGTTATTTCTTTCATATAAACTCCCAGTTTTGATATATAAACTGGTAGTATATAAATGTAATGGTAAATGACTATAGGCTCCTTATATTCCGGAAGTGTCAATTAATTACCAAATTATACTGAGGACATAAAAAGAACAGAAACGCAATGTCTGATGGGGGAGGCATAAGAATAGCTAGATTAGAAGATAATATTGACCTTTTGCAGCAGTATCTCGATTTAATGGGCTCAAACCTAGAACCAAACGAAACTTACTCAATTAGTGTTCCTGAGTTATCCCACTTAAAAACATTACCGCGGAGATTAAAATTAAGCATTTCGGCTTTGGACCAGACGGAATTAAGTGATTATGTTGACAGTAAGGTATCCGAGATACAAAGAGATGAACAAACAGCAGCCATTAGATATACTGCCGATAAGCCTTACAAAGAACAAGAAAAAAGGGACCGTGCCCATTATAAAATGTGGGTAACTCTTAAGAAGGATGGCACATGGCTGGGGGAATAATGTTTAAGGTACAAATGCTGATAATCTCTTAGCTTAAAAGTAGTAGACTAAATACGTACATTTGGGGTTCTAAAAAGAGTTAAATATGAAGTAAGGGGGTCGCAAACTCCTTCTTTTTATTTCTTTCTAGGGTATAATGCCCCATAGTTGTTTCTGAAAGGAAACTCACCAACCTCACCCACGTTCGGAGCATTCCTACGAAATGGAACACCGTGACTAAACTGCTGCGATTGGGATTTTTATTTCATTGCTTCCAGTGGAAGATTAATTACAACTAATCTAAAGAATAAGCCGTTAAAGAAGAATAAGAAAAGAGATTTAAACTCCAACTGTTTTATTGTCTAAATGCTCGCAGCCTACACTGAATTAAAATATGCAGAAAAAGTAAAACAATATCTACTCAAAAAAGGACTGCTTCACCAAGATTATCTTCCGGTAAAAGAATTGGACCATATCTTCTTTGCTATGAACAAGAAAGTAGTTGTTCCCAATGCCAAGGTCGTAAACACTAAATTTTCCTTCCCGCAACGGCATAAACCAACAACCGTGGACGAATTGCTTAAAGGAAAATTAACTGCTAAAGAGCTAGAGCTTTTACCCAGAACGCAAGAGATAGTTGGAGAAATTCTCATACTGGAAATACCAGAAGAATTAAAATCTAAAGAAAAAATCATTGCTGAAACTTATCTTAAGGTGAACAAACACCTTTCTACTGTAGTCAAGAAAAGTGATATTCACACCGGACAATTCCGCACCAGAAAAGTTACTATTTTGGCAGGAAAGAAAACTAAAGAAACCATTCATCACGAAAATGGCATAGAACTTAAGCTTCATCTGGAACGGACTTACTTTTCTGCCAGAAGCGGAAGCGAAAGATTAAGGATCGCCAAACTTGTAAAACCTGGAGAAGAGGTCTTGGTGATGTTTTCTGGAGCAGCACCTTATCCATTAGTCATTGCTAAAAACTCAGAAGCGAAGCACGTCTATGGCATTGAACTTAACCCTGCTGCCCATACTTATGCCATGGAAAATGTGTTGCTCAATAATCTGCAAGACAGAGTTACTATCGTGCATGGGGATGTGAAGCATAAAATCCCGCCATTGAAAAAGAAATTTGATCGTATTGTTATGCCTCTTCCTAAAACCGGTGAACAATTTTTAGATTTAGCTTTGCTCAAAGCAAAGAAAGGCGCGGTAATTCACCTGTATTCTTTTCTTGAAGAAACAGAACTGAATCCATACGCCAAAAAAGTCAAGGAAATTTGCAAAAAGTTTGGAGATCAAGTTAAAATCCTGCGCAAAGTAAAATGCGGACAATTCTCGCCGGGAACGTTTAGGGTTTGTTTAGATTTGAAAGTGATGGATTGATTTTTATTTTGTACATGGCAATCAAACTTCCCACTACTTTTTCTTCTGCATATCTCTCTTCAGCAATTCCTCTTCCCGCTTTTCCCATTTTTTTTCGCAAGGCCGGATTTTGTATTAATATGGTTATGGCCTCTCGTAATTGTTGTGAATTTCCAGGATCAACCAATATTCCTGTTTCTTTCGTAATTGTTTCTTTAATCCCACCAATAGCCGAACCAACAACGGGCTTTCCTGCTGCCATCGCTTCAATAGCAATTCTTCCGAATGGTTCTGGCCAGGTAGATGGAAAAACAACTATGTCTGCTTGAGCGTAGAGAGAAGGGATTTTATCATAAGGAACCGGAGCAAAAATTTTTGCTGATAATTTTAGTTGTTGTATTGATTGTTCAAGTTCTTTTTGCAATACTCCCGCCCCATAAAGCTCACATTTAACATTTAACACTTCGATAGTTTCAAGTAAGACTTGCGGCCCTTTAGATCTAATTAATGAGCCAAAATAAATTATTTTAGGGGGTTTGTTTTTCTTCTCTTTATCAACTTTAAATTTATTGATGGGGAGAGCATTGGGTATTACTATACTATCATTTCCTTGCTGTTTCAACAATCTTTGCACATATTCACTTATGGCAATAAGATTGCATTGTGGTAAAGATTTGTGCAATTGGCTGTAATAATGATAAATGTACGAGAGGGCAGGAAAGTTATACTTCAAATACCATTCATTTTTAATTTTTCCTATTTCTAGTGAATCTGCCTGACAAGATAAGAAATTTGTAAACGAACATTTTATCTTACATTCTTTCTTTCCGTGGAAAATACGGTCTCCCTTTGGACACAATGTTGGATAACTTTCGATGGTTGCGAAAAGCGGAACTCTTAGGTTTTTTAATGCATTTGCAGCAACAATGCTCGTTCCAATGAAATGGATAGCATCTATCTCTTGTTTATTTAATATCTTTTTTACTTCTCTTACAATAGATTGAGAAAAAAATAAAGATCTTTTAATATTTTCAATAACTGAAGAAGGGTTATTTCCTGTCTTTAACTTTCGTAAAATAGTCAATCCTTTTTTCATTTCCGTTTCTTCTAGTCCGGGGAAATAAGATGTCAAGACAGATACTTCAACTTCTCTTTTGGTTAGTGCAGTAGCTAGCACCTCTAAATTAATCTCTCCTCCCCCCATTGTTTTTGGAGGATAATATTCAGATACAAAAAGAATTTTCATAAGGTGAAAAGCTAAACATTTGCTTTATAATCATTATGAAAATGAAAATCATCGCAGCAATAGCGCGGCCATATTCAATCTTTCATGATAAAAACCATGGAAGAAGTAAAAGTTTATAAAAAATAACTATTTCAGGAGAAAAAGAAGAAATCTCTTCAAGAGTGAAAAACGCGATGATTATGTGAACACCATTCCCTCTATGGGATACGGATGTAACTGATGAGCGTTCACAGATCTTTACCAGAATTTTCTTTCAACAAGGACTTATAATTTGATAATTGTTCTATATTTGCTACAATCGCCATATGGTCACTGACCCCGCTTACGACTTTTACTTTTGTGACCCGATATACCGGAGTACCCCACATGTAATCTACCACATACGGCAGAGCTCCAGCTCTATGTAACTTGGGATCTAAAGTAGTCTGTACTTCCGAAGGAATGTTGTCTTTTAGATACGAACTTAAGACTGTAAAAATTTCTCTACCCCGAGGAGCATTAAAATCTCCACAAAGCACTAATTCCCCTTTCTGTCGCAGTAATTTTAACAACTGTTTAAGATCTCTTCGCTGTTCTTCATTAACTCCCCCATCATCAGCCCAAGTAAAATGAGTGGTGACAATAGTGTAAGCCTCTCCTTCTTTTTCTACCATACCTGAAACTAAGACGCGATCTACGTCATTTCCGCTTTTATGGACTGGTGCAGTCCCTTTGCCCACATAAAATAAACTTTCTGTTTTTAAAAGTGGCAGATTGCTGTAATAAGCAATACCTTGTCTCACTAACTCTTGTTTACCTTTTTCAGCTCTTAGAAAAGAGTCCATCGGTACAAAAAATCCTTCAAATCCGAATTTTTCTTTTAGCATTTCAAAATCAGGTTCTTGTACTTCTTGTAAACAAATCACTTCCGGCTTCTCTTTTTTTAATAAGGCGACTACTTTAGGAAGATGTTTATTCCTTTCAATGTTTAACGAAAGAAGTTTCAGGACCATTTTATAGAACGCGTTGATTTATTCCTCGCCGGGATATAAATACCCCGCTGCTCTGCAGCGATTGGTAAGGAATAATTGAAAATCCCTCTTGAAGATTTGCGTAATAACCCACAACTTTGCTGTGGTTGGGATAAAAAATCTTAGGATTTTCATTTTATTTTATCCTATTAATCCCGCCGCATCGTCTTCTTCCTCGAACTGAATTCTTTCAACCGCTTGGAGGAAATCGTTGTGAGTGACATGTTCGCGGTTTTCTCTTATAGCGCAATAACCTGCTTCCGTGCAGACTGCCCGAAGTTCTGCCCCGCTGAAATTTTCGGTTTTATTGGCAACTTCTTTCAGAATAACTTTACGTAAATTCATTTTGGCAGTATGAACCTTAAGAATTTCTATTCTTCCTTCTTCCGTCGGCAATTCTACTTCAATTAATCGATCCAATCTTCCCGGTCTAATGATGGCGGTGTCTAAGATATCTGCTCTATTTGTAGCACCGATGATCTTTACATTATCCAATGGTTTAAACCCGTCTATTTCTGCTAATAACTGCATGAAGGTTCTGCTTACTTCTCTTTCTCCGGAAGTGCCGGTCTCCATACGCTTCGAGGCTAAAGCATCAATCTCATCAATAAAAACAATTGAGGGCGCTTTCCTCCTGGCCAAGGCAAAAATATCTTTCACTAATTTAGCGCCTTCGCCAATAAATTTCTGTACTAATTCAGAACCTACTACTTCAATAAAAGTGGCATTAGTGCTGCTAGCTACTGCTTTTGCCAATAAAGTTTTCCCAGTACCGGGCGGTCCATACAGAAGCACCCCTTTAGGCGGCTGAATCCCTACACTTTCAAATAATTTTGGTTTAGTTAGCGGAAGTTCTATGACCTCTTTAACTTCACGCACTACTTCTTTTAACCCTCCAATAGAATCCCAATCTTCTGTTGGTTTTTCTACGATGACATATTTTTCCACTTCAAAATTGTCATTGGATTCGAATTTTTCAACAATATTAAGAGATTTTTGATCAACTAAAGCAGCATCACCGCTCTTGATATCTTTTACATGCTGGGCGATGTAACTATAAAATTTGTTTCCGTTAGGAAGTTTAATGGTGGCTTTGTCGCCATGCACGCTCACTACATCAGCAACCAACAAAGAAGGTTTCTTAAGGTTGTTTAATTCATTATTGGTGTTATTAAATATTTCGCGCAAGATAGAACTTTCCTGTTCTACTTTAGAAAGAGTATTGGAAATATTTTTATTCTCTTCCTCAAGTTTTTCTACCGTCTCAACAAGAATCTTGTTCTCTTCTTCCAAATCAACAGTATTGACGGCCTGAGAATAGATTATTTTGTTATTTTGAGTTGCATTTGAGCTTGCTTTGGCCATTATTTTGTTGGAAGGTATTTTTATATTTAAATTTACTGCATTTTTTAACTGTCTTTAGTCTTTCTAAATTTAACCAAATCATTTTAGTTATAACTTTTTTATTGTTCATAAAGTATGAACTAGAGAAAAATGCTTTTTTATTTTTCTCGTTATCACTTTTTATTAAAGAGTATTATTCTTTCTCCAACAAATAACTAAATAATATTTTACAAAAACATTTTACAAAAATATTTGATTTTAGGGCATTTCAAAATCTTACTTTTAGAAATGTTTAAAAAGGAAAAAGACTTACTAGTAAATAAATTAATCAAAAGAGGTGTTATGATACATGGCTAAGAAAGCAAAGAAGAGAGCTTCTAGTAAGAAAAAAGTTGTTAAGAAGAAATCTTCCAAAAAGAAAAGACAATAAATTTTTTATATTTATTTTTTTTAATATTTATTTTAAATAACTTTTGAGCAAGAAATCCCCACGCTTTAGCGTTGGGGATGAATT
>CAYRMP010000022.1:0-15786 GCA_964425545.1 uncultured Methanosarcinales archaeon
ATTCTGTTTTCAATAATTTCTAAATGTAATTCTCCCATCCCATGCAATAAGTTCTGGCCGGTCTCTTCGTTAATCTCAATCTTGACTGAAGGATCTTCCCTGCTTACTTTCCGTAAAACTTCAATCAGTTTAGGTAAGTCTGCTGATTTTTTAGGTTCAATCGCTTTGGTAATAACCGGTTCGAAGATGTGTTTCAATTCTTCAAAGGTTTGTTCCGGTTCCAATGTAATGGTTTCTCCTGCGAATCCTAATACTCCAGAAATTGCCAATACGTTTCCGGCAGGAAGTGATTCAATTATCTCTGGTTTAATACCATTATAGATATAGACGTTCTGGACACGCTGTCTCTGCTTGGCGTTATTCAAGTAAACTTCCATGCCGCTGCGTAAAGTTCCGCTGAACAATCTTCCTGCAGAAATGTCTTTTCCTGAACGTGGATCAATAACAATACGGGTAATGACGAATGCAACTTTTCCGTCAGGATTAGTAGTCAGCAAATCTTTTCCAAATTCTGATTCCGGATCTCCGTGCCAGATTTTTGGAATCCGGTAAATTTGAGCATCAACCGGATTAGGAAGATGTTTGATAACCATGTCTAAAATAACTTCATGCAAAGGCGCGTTGTTCCATACCCATTCCTTACGTTCCGCTTCTTCCATTTCATAAATTCTAAGAATGTCAGAAAATTTTACATTTTTCTTGTGCATGTAAGGGAAGGATAAAGCCCAGTTTTCCCGTGCGCTTCCGAAAGCTACGCCGCCGTCTTGAACATTAACTTTCCATTTCTCTTTGTACTGTGTTTCCGCAATTCGTTGAACCATATTGTTGAATTGAACTACTAAAGCCATGATTCTTTCAGCAATTTTTTCCGGGCTAAGTTTTAATTCTTTTACTAAGCGATCAACTTTATTGATGAAAAGGACTGGTTTTACTCTTTCTCGCAGCGCTTGACGAACTACTGTTTCCGTCTGCGGCATGATTCCTTCTACTGCGCAAATCAAGACCACTGTTCCGTCGATAGCTCTCATGGCTCTGGTTACATTACCGCCGAAATCAACGTGTCCCGGTGTGTCAATAAGGTTAATCAGAAATTCTTGGTTGTTATATTCGTGAACCATGGAAACGTTAGCTGCGTCTACAGTCATCAATCGTTCCTGCTCGTCAAGATGCTGCCAAGTGGCCATACCACCATCTAATTGACCTGCAAATTTTGAAGACATCATACCCGCTGCAGCCAATAAATTATCAGTCATCGCGGTTTTACCGTGGTGAATGTGCGCACTAGTACAGATGTTCCGAATATTTTTCGGAGTCTGTGCAATCTTCATTACTTTTTCCGCGAATTTTTCTCCTGCCATTGTGAGATACCTCTATAGTTTTATTTTAAGTTTTATCGACAATCAAAACACATGCACTTCATGTGCCGTCTTGTATGAATGTAATTCTTCTGCTTTAAACCAAAGTGCAATTTCCTGTTTCGCTTCCCCTGCATTTCCGGAAGCATGGATTAAATTTTCAATTGCTTTTTCCTGCGCATCAGCATAAGCAAAACTGACGTGGGCAAAATCGCCGCGGATAGTTCCAGGCTGCGCAGTTTTCGGTTCTGTTCCGCCGACCATCTTACGGACATTTTCTACTGCATTTACTCCCTCTAAGCACAAAGCCATTACTGGTCCGGTGGTCATAAATTTCAGCAACACTTTCAATACTTTTTCTCCTCTGCGGGCAGCGATATCAGAATAATGTTTTTTACCTAATTCTTCGTTGATCAGAACCATTTTCGCGCCGATAACTTTCAAACCAACATCTTCAAAACGGGAAATTATTCTGCCCATTAATCCGCGCTTCACTGCATCCGGTTTCAGTAAGACTAAGGTTCTTTCAATCATTGTTTTTCAAAAATAAAAATAAGAGCTAATAATTATGCTCCTTTTCCTTTCTTTCTTTCTGCTCTGGACGCTTCAGTCCAGCGGGCTTTGACCGGTTTCCTTTTCAGCTTCAAAAGATTCTTCTCGCATTTAGTAGAGCAGAAGTAATCGATTTTTCCGCTGATGTAGACCAGCATCTTGCCGGTTCCTTTTTCAAGTTCTTTTCCGCAAAATGAACATTTAGCCATGGTTTTCACCTGCTCCGGCCGCTTCCACTGCCGCTGCTGCTTCCGCCGCGGCGTGGTCCGCCACCCATACGTTGAGCTTCAATTTCAGTTTCCAGAAGCATCAAAGTATCGCCCACTTTTATTGGGCCTTTAACATTTCTGCGAATTGCTTTATTCCGATCAGGACCGTCTAATATCTGGCACATGACCTGAGTTAATTCTCCGCGGGTGCCGCCTCGAGCAACAATCTCTTTAACTTCTGCAGCATACCCTTCTGAAAAGCGTACTTCACCCTCTACTCTGGTTTCTTCTTCGCCTTTTTTGACAAATCTCTCTTTAGCCATGGGTAGTCACCTTACTCCTGGGATTTAGGAAGAGATTCGATTGCAGATTTTGCTTCTCCTTCTTTAACTACTGCTACAGCAGCGGTTGATACGGCTAACCCGGCAGCTGCGCCAAGGTCATCTTTTTTAGAAACTCCGAAGCAGGGAACATTTTTTTCCTTTGCTAACAGAGGTAAATGCATAATTATTTCTTTAGGAGTTACGTCTAGTGCATATACTACTAACTTTGCCTGTCCTTTTTCTAAGGCTTTGGTAGCTTCGTTAGCTCCTTTTCTGATTTTCCCGGATGTTCGGGCGATTTCCACAATTTCCAATACTTTTGCTTCATTAGTCATTTTTTGTAAGACCTCGACTGTTTTTATCTGATTTTATTTGCTCGATATTATTTGATATTAACCAACGCAAAAATAACAAGAATACTTGTTACCTCGTTGTCTGATACCACAACTCATTGGTGTGCACAGAAAATTAATTTATTTTCTGTCATGTCAGAATGACCGTTTGCCGTTCTGTACATTTATTTCTGGAACAGGGGTTTGTTTATAAACGTTTTGTATGAATCGGCGATGTAGAAAATCTCGCTTTGCTCGGGTTAGCATCGAGTTCGCCTGTCGCTTTTTATTTTGGAGTAGAGCCATTCCCGTAGCTTTCCGTTAGGAAAGTGTTGCGTAGTAACATTAGGAACGCTAGTGACTTTATCACGAACGGAGTGACTTGAGGAGCGTCCCCTTGTCTCTGTCAAAGTGGCATCAATGAAGGCTCACAAATTGATGCTAACCTACATTTTCTACATAGCCGTATGAAGTGGCTCCGCACTAAGCCGATTAGAACGATGTTGTCTTACAGTATCCAAATAGTTAAAAATAATCCGCCAGTCATATTTTATATGATCAAGGGCCAAGTAGTTTCAGGTGATTTTTCTAAAATAGTAGCCAGAATTAAGACGGATTCTTCTCTGGAAATAGGAGAATTGGTAGTTATTGATAATCTGCAGGAGAAATTCATTCTTCAGGTCTATGATTTAGCGTATGGCAGCCAGATTTCGCAGCAGAATTTAGAAATGGTTGCAGGGATGAATCTAGAGGAAGGAAATTTCTCTATCCTGGACGAGAAATTGCGTAATTATCAGATGGCGTTATTGAAACCGATTCTTACCTTATCTAACGGCAGCAAGATGTGTAAAAAATTACCTTCATTTTTTTCCACAATCCGAGAAATAGGGAAAGAAGATCTTTCTTTTATCACTAAACCCTTGCATCCTTTATTTTTAGGAAAATTGCGCAGCGGCAGCAAGGAATTTGATTTTGATATTCTTCTTCCGGGGAAAGAGGTGTTAAGTCATCACGTCCTGATTCCGGCGTCAACAGGAAAAGGAAAAAGTAATTTGATGTCTTGTATTTTGTGGGACGTTTTAGAGAAAGATTATGCCGGGATGCTGGTGCTGGATCCTCACGATGAATATTATGGCCGGACGAGTTTGGGATTGAAAGATCATCCTGCTGTAAACAGGGTGAGCTATTATACTCCAGTGAAGCCTCCTGCCGGCGCAAGAACATTAAAGATCAATATCAATAAACTGAAGCCGGATCATTTCCAAGGAGCTATCGGCATGACGGATCCGCAGCGGCAATGCTTGTTTGTATATTATAAAAAATTTGGCAGCAATTGGATTTTGAGTCTGTTGAAGGAAGAATGGATTGAAAACGTGCGTTTCCATGAAGATACCATTGCTGTCGTAAAACGGAAATTAATTTCACTGCTGGGATTGGATTTTGATCAAGGGCAGTTGTCCTGCCAGGGGATTTTTGATTTAGTTGCAGGTGAGAATACTATTGCGGACATCTGCCAGGATTTAGAACAAGGAAAAATGGTGATTATCGATACCAGTTATTTTTCCGGCGCAGTGGAGATATTAGTGGGGAGTTTAGTGACTAATGAAATTTTTGAACGGTACAAATATTACAAAAGGATTGGGCAGTTGGATGAAAAGCCGGTTGTTTCTATAGTGTTAGAAGAAGCTTTGCGCGTGCTGGGTAAAAACGTGTTGGAGCAGGGAAGCAATGTCTTTGATACCATCGCTCGTGAAGGGCGAAAATTTAAAGTCGGCTTGATTGCAATTACACAGCTGCCCTCGGAGATACCTAAACCGATTTTAGCTAACATGAATACCAAAATCATTTTAGGGATAGAAATGGGTTCAGAACGCCAGGCAGTGATCGAATCATCGCCGCAGGATTTGAGCCAGGATAATAGGAATATTGCTTCTTTGGATAAAGGCGAGGCATTGGTGACTTCGATATTTACTCGTTTTGCCGTGCCAGTGAAAGTTCCCTTATTTTCTGAATTCGTAAAACTAAGCAAGAAAGAGCGGGTTGAACAGCAGTTTGTGGGATTCTCAGAGATGTGAACGAAGAGATTATAATCTAATTATTTTTTAATCTTTACAAAAGTAATATAAACATTCTTTCTTTCCTTAGGTCATGAAACACAGCGCAATCATAACCCTTATTCTCTTGGCTACTTTTCTTCTGGCGCAGTTTATTGGCATTGCAATTTTGTACAATTATATCGATCCAGTTAAGAGCGGGGAAACTGGGAAGACTGAATTCAAGGATTTGCCTATCGGCGAAAGGCCGCCGGTAGAAGAAAAGACCTCTTTCTTTCCGATTATAGTTGCAATCTTAATTGGGACTGCTGTTCTATTCTTGTTGATGAGGTATAATCTAAACTGGGTTATGAGGTTTTGGTTTTTGCTGGCAGCATTTTTTGCTTTAACTATTGCTGCGGATGCTTTTCTGCCAACAACTATTGCCTTTGTGCTGGGCTTAGTTTTTAGTGTATGGAAAGTATTCCGGCCTAATGTCTTTGTGCATAATGTTACTGAATTGTTTATCTATGGCGGATTAGCCGCAATTTTTGTGCCGTTGTTCAATTTATTTTCCGTGATAATTTTACTTTTGTTGATCTCTGCATATGATGCATATGCAGTCTGGAAATCCAAACACATGATTACATTAGCTAAGTCGCAGGCAAAAGCAAAAATTTTTGCTGGATTGATGCTGCCGTATAAATTAGGAGAGATGGGAAAGCCTAAAACAGGAATTAAACTGAAAAAAGTAAGGACGGCTATCTTGGGTGGCGGCGATATCGGATTTCCGTTGATCTTTGCCGGGGTAGTCTTGAAAGAATTGGGTTTATGGCAGAGTTTGATAATTCCTTTCGGAGCGTTGTTAGGTTTAGCAGTATTGTTGTGGAAAGGCAAAGAGAACAGATTTTATCCGGCCATGCCATTTATTTCTGCAGGTTGTTTTATTGCGCTGGGAGTGGTGTTGGGAATTTCATTTTTGTTCTGATTTGCAAGAAAGATTTAAATATGATTATCATATCTTTATGAGCATGGATTTCGAAATTACAAAAATAGGAGAAAGAGGACAAGTGGTCATACCTCAATCGTTTAGGGATCAAATGCGTATCCATAAAGGTGATAAGTTTATGATATTACAGCAAGGAGAGACGATAATCTTAAAAAAATTACGCGCTCCTAGCAAAGAAGATTTTGAAAAAATGTTAAAAAAGGCACATGCCCACGCGGAAAAACATGGTTTGACAGAAAAAGATTTAAATGAAGCACTAAAACAAGCTCGTAAATGAGGGTAGTTTTAGATACAAATGTTTTTGTTTTAGGTATCCATTGGGCTGGTTCGTCAGAGAAGATTTTACGTGCATGGATAGAAGGAAAATTTGAGTTGGTTTCTTCTTTGCCGATTATCGAAGAAATAGTAAGAATTCTGGCTAATTTTAAATTTCCTCTCGACGCTGACAACATTTCTTGGTGGGAGAGCTTAATTCTTGAAAAATCATTAGTTGTAGTTCCTTCAGAAGAAGTTGATATTGTTAAGAATGATTCTGACGATAATAAGTTTATTGAAGCTGCTCTTGAAGCACAAGCAGAATATATTGTAAGTCAAGATAAGCACCTATTACTAATTAAAGAATATCGAGGAATTAAAATTGTTCATCCGGATAATTTTTCAGAATTGGACTATTAGTGTGAATCTCATCTGCTTACAGTTTAAAAACGCCCTTATCTTCTTTGCATTCCTTCAAAATAAATGTTAAGGTCGTTTCGATCAAAAACAGCCTTTACTTCATATTTTCCACGCGTGTAATTAGATCCTTCCTTGACAAAATGGGTTGCTTCTAGAATAACAACACTAGCTATCGGCCTTGAAAGTTTACCAAAACCTTCTGTTTCTACTAAAGGTATTTCTCCTTGTAACCAATAGTTTCTCTGCCCTTCTTTTAGAAAATTATAAACTCTTCCCACTTCAAGATGTTCCGGAATACATTCTTCCAGCGACCGCTTTCCTTCGGTGTAATAACAACTATTCCGTAATGCTAAGTCTGGATTGAATTCGATTTGGATGCCCATTCTCAATCAAATCCTTTGACGGGAGAATGATAGACTGTTCCGCCAGGGCTGATGGCTAATCCGTCATGCGCAGCAATGGTCTGCACACCAGTAGCACGTTGAATTTCCCGCGCCTGTAAAATGGGATCGGCTTTCAACATCTGCAGTCCGAAATGAGTCAAGATAGCCATTTTAGGAAGAACATGGGAAATGATCTGCACTGCTGCGTTAACATCTAAATTCATGCCAGTGCTGCTTTCTGAAGGATAAGGGATGTTTAAGATCAATAAATCAGTTCCCATCAACTCTTCCAAGAGTTTTGGAGTTAATTGAGTGTCTCCAGTATAAGCAACAGTTAATTTTGGGCAGAAGAATTTGAAGCCGACTGCAGTCGGATCAGTATGCTCTGCTGACAATGCATGGATCTCTACTAATTCTACGCCAACTTTATGATTTTTTTCGACGGGAATAATTTTTTCTACCTGGCTTTGATGGTATTTAGTTAAGAAAGGATGTTGTTTATCTGAGCTTTGCAACACTGATTTGCTGGCCATGATAATACCCCTGTGTTCGATTCCGCCGTGCGTCATGGCATCGACGATGGCATTAAGATCATTGCAATGGTTAATGTGGTTGTGCGAAACTAAGACGGCTGTAGTGTTATGAAGATTTATACCATATTCTTTGGCTTTATTTAATGCTCCGGGACCTGGATCGATATGAAACTGTAAGTCGCCAACTTGTAAAACTATTCCGCCGGAAGAGCGCAATTGCTTGCTGACCACTGCCGAACTTCCTGCTGTGCCTAAGAAGATAATCCTTGTCATAATCCACCCTTTCAGCATTTGGATAGTTTTTGCTTAATAAAGATTGTTATGATACAGTGGAGAGGTCATTTGCATCTAAGAAATAATCTAAATAATCTTTGTCTCAAGCTAATTCTTTGCCGCGCAAGCTTCGGGACTTTCACCGGGATCCCATTCATTGTCTTTGCAGGTGATAGGCAAGCATCGGTCAAAGATTTTTGGGAAAATATCGGGGGTGCTTAGTTCCTGTGATCCAAGCTTATTTGAACTTGCCGGACGGAAATAAGTAGTTAAGAAATCATATCTAACAAATCCATACTCAAATTCTCCCCAGCAATTCATCTGGTTATCATATTGCGCCTGCATATACGGAACTCCCGACTGATCAGTAGGATTGGAATCACTTATCGGACGCAATTCAGGTATAAGTGTTGCAGGAGTATTACTGCCCTTGCCGCAATACATCAGCGCCCATTTCTTTGAATCGATAGTGTTTAATGTAGTTGGTTGATTATTGGGTTCGCTAACTAAGAACCAAGGCTCTCTGGCACTTTCCCCGACAAGAATCTTAGTTGCATACGCATCAAAAACAGGAACCCTATATTTATAAGATATTGCCAACAGTCCGACATCAACCGAATTATGTTGGATGTATATTCTGTTTCCGAGATAGTTGCGGGTTTTACGGATCAATTCCAAGCTGCGCAATGGTTCGTGAGAGTAGAGGCCATCATAATAGATGCCGTCCAGATTGTAATCTTCCACCAGGCTTTTAAGATTTTTTAAGAAGATATCTACATCGGTAGTGTAGTAATATTGCGGGGTCATGTATAGCACTATTTTCATGTTTTTGTCATGCACGGCGGAAACAAGTTCTTTCAAGCGAGCTTTAGTTTCAGGTTTTAACACACTATATGGGCCTTGAGTAGTATATTCAGCTGTTGTTGATTCAAAAACTCCAGATATCGGTTGCGGATATTTAGCCGGTATGGAAGGATTATCTACATCATAAGTTGTAGCTATCCAAGGAAGAGCAACATCAAAATGGTTTGAATGGTATTCTGCTGCGGTATCCGCAGTAAGTGTTGCCCATTGTGTGTAACGATTGTTAGGCGCAAACATGATACTTGCAAAACGATTTTTGCAGGCGGCAGCGTAATTAAAGTCTTTGGGCGGGAATAATGATGCCATAAACCATTGGCCGCTTTTGAAATTATATGTTGCGCTCCAAGAAGGTTTGTCCTGATTATCAACTTTCCAGGTGTCATTATAAAGTCCTGCTTTGACTTTTGGGTCGTTGGAATCTGCCGGCGAATATGTAAAGATGCCTCCGTCTGTAAATCCAGGGTATCTATACGCCACTTCGCTTTTCAGCCGGAGGGGTGAAAAGAGCATCCCTTTTGAATAGTCGGAAAAGAAAAGTACTCCTGCTTCGAGCAGCCAATAATAAGAGTTTTGTTTTGCAAGATCGAGAATTCCATCTCCTTTTATCACAATGTCCGTCTCTTTCTTGACTTTGGCGATAATGCTTGAATCAACGCCTAAACTTAAAACTACATTTTCGTTTTCTAAGATTACCAGGCCCGGCTCGTTAGTGACCGCTAAATTCTTAAGAGCGCCCGGTTTAAAATTAATAACACCAGTGAGTTGATTATTTTTAGTCAAAGTGATTGAATTTTCACTGAACAGGAACTTTCCCCCTTTAGTCTCGATACTGAGCGGTTTTGGTGTCACTTTCAAGACATCCATCCCATCGTAAGGGTAAGTGATAGGTATGTGAAGATATTTCTCATCGTGATCAGACGGCTGTTCTTTCAGAGTTACTTGATCAATCCAAATCTTGCCGTCAAAACCTTCCAAAGTAAGATTCAATGTAATTGCGGTTGTGGATGTACCTGTCCTGAATCGGTGTTTTTCTTGATGCCATCCTAAGTTGTAAAACTCATACGAACCGTCAGGCGACGCAGTTGAAAGCAAGTCAAAAGGATATCCCTGATCAATAATTTGTAATTTGTAATTTCCGCACCAGATGCCCCCAGTAACGGATACTTTGTCTTTAAGATATTGGTCAAAATAAGGTTGGGCGGTATAATGAAGATAATCATAACATTTCCTTTCTTTGACCTGAATCCAAACAGAGAATTCATAAACTTGATTTTTTTTGACGGGAAGCTGGATTTGTAAATTTCTTGTCAATTGCCTGTCTGCTTCAGTTCCGTCAAATCTAAGTGCATATGCGCCCGACTTTTTATCAGAATAATCGTTAGTAAATTTCCCTTGGAGATTTTTTTGACAATATTCTTCTCCTTCAAGGGTATAACAATTTGTTTTATCTTTTGGCGGTTCCTTTATTCGTGTTGCCGTAGCTGCAATTTTCTTTGCGATTGCCTCTCCGGCTAACGCGCCTTTTTCTGATCCTAAATCCTCTGTGGGCGTTCCTTGTTCTTCATCGGTAGTTTTCGGAGCGGGAACACAGCCAGCAACAAACAACAGAGAAATTAATAAGAGCGTTATCATCAATAAGACTAACTTTTGCGCAAGTTGTTTCATTTCATCATCTCTTTTGATTTTAACATTATTTTACTCTTTAAATAAATTCCGTTACAATGGCACCACTATGATACAGACGAGAGGTTACTTGCATAATTCTAAGGGAAATCTTTTTATATCGCCCCTCAAAAAAAGAATCATGATCTCGCGTTCACCAGTTGTTTCATTTTCAGAAGGAATTGATTCTCTGACCCAAAGAATTTTGTATTATTCCGGTTCAGCTCCTTATATTGCAACCATCAGGGGCATGCCGGGCATAGGCAAATCTCATTTTGGCCGCGAAGTTATGGGTAAACTCTATTTTCTAAAACCTGGAACTTTAACTAAACCGCATAATCTAGAACGAGAACAGCAACAAAAAGGAGATTTAGATTACGTCTTGTTAGAGATAGATCAATTTGATAATCCCTTTGAGGAAGTTATTGAACAGAAGACCAAAGAACTTTACGGAAAAGTTCCAGATTATCGTATGGTCATAGTACATGATTTAGGAAGAATATTGAGTGAAAAATTAAAGTTAGCTAAAATGTTAGAATTTTTTGATTTGGTTGTTGAGAATAAAGAGCATCCCAGATTATCGGTAATTTAGTTGAGGACAATAGTTTCGCATATTAGTTTAGCCTCAACTAAAGAGAAGTTTGAATAATTCATAAAACTTCTCTAAGAGACTGTGAAATGGCGGAATTTTAGCTTTAAATAAAAATTTAATATTGTCTAAAATTCCTTTTTTCAAAGTTCTCTAAAGTTTGAAAGACCAGCATTATTTATGCGTTATATTGGTCTTTCATCAATTACAAGTTGGATTCATATTCCGTTACTTGCAACGACCAAACTTGTAATCTCAAATCTGACTATTCCATTAGTGTGTCTTCACCAGTGATCAAGAAGTGGAGAAAGCTTCATTGGAATAGTCAAGGTCTGAACGAATGACCAGAGGGGGTCGTGAGTGATTGACAATACCGGTCACGAAGCGATAAGTATTTTTGTTGATTCATAACTTTTAAAAACTATCGCTGGAGTTCAATAATTCATGTCATTAGAAACAATCACTGGAAACTTGCGCGATGCGTACAAACAACTTCAATCCGGCACTATGCTGCACGTTGATCAGTTGATGAATGAACGCAGGGGTAATGCTGATTTATGTAATAATGAATTTTACGTCGCTGATGGATTAATATACTTTCTCGATGGTGCTGGAACTCCCACCTTAGCAATGACCAGAGAAGCTCACAATCCCGTTCTTAAAAATATTAATGATGCTTTTTTTGAATTAGAATTTACGGGTAATTATCATCCTAGCCATGCAGATGTTCAGCAAGCTCTTGCCGCTCCAGAGACGGTGCTGATTGCCTTGCCTAACCTGCGCTTATCTAAACAAATTCTACGTATGGGGGATTTAGAGTTTAAATATTTAGATATAGGAACAACTCCAGCTAGATATAATAAATTAAATGACGAAAAACGAAAGTTTGCAGAACGCGTGTACGGTCAAGGAAATGACTTTCCTCAGAATATGAAACTGTTGAAAGACACCGGCATCAGTGAGACTTACATTTGGGTTCTTAATCCGGATTACGTTCGAAAACATGCAGAAAAAGGTGCAGTTGCGCAGGCTTACCGGCTTAGCAACTTCAATGACCACTCTCAATTCAGCGTCAGTGGTTATAATGTCGTTGATCATTTCAGCGTTCGTGGGGCGCACGTCGTGGGGTCGTCGCCGACGAAGGCGACACGCAAAAAATAAGCCCTCACAGAACCGCAGCAGAAAATCCTCTTAAAGCTCATTACGATGCAATTTTAGCAGACCCGGAAGGTGCGGTGAAAGTCTTAACTGATGAAACAGCTTCAGGTATGCTGAACATTGTTTCTAGCTATTTAGCGTCTAAAAGATAACTCTTTTCCTTTCTCTTTCATAACTTTTAAAAACGAAGTTCTAACTTCCTATTTTATGACTAATAACAGCAATTACCAGCCTATTTTCATCCTGCCTGAAGATACTCAAAGAACTACCGGCAGGGACGCGCAGAGAAACAACATTGCTGCAGCGAAAGCAGTAGCTCAGACGGTCAGGACAACTCTCGGTCCTAAAGGAATGGATAAGATGATTGTTAATTCTGCCGGCGACGTTATTGTCACGAACGACGGGGTCACTATTCTGGAAGAGATGCAGATTGAACATCCTGCAGCAAAGATGGTGGTAGAGATTGCCAGGACGCAGGAGAAAATAGTAGGTGATGGAACTACTACCGCAGTAGTCATTGCCGGTGAACTGTTAAAAAAAGCAGAATATTTGCTGGATCAGGAAATTCATCCAACGGTATTGGTAAAAGGATACCGATTAGCAGAAGCGCAGGCGCAGAAGTTCTTGAAAACGCTGGGAGAAAAAGTATCGCTGGAACGTGAAGATCTTTTGAAAAGTATTGCCATCACCGCCATGACTGGAAAAGGGGCAGAAGCGAATAAAGAAGTGCTTTCTGAATTAATTGTGCGGGCAGTGAAAACTGTTGCAGATCAGGGAAAAATTGATTTGAGTGACATCAAAGTAGAAACTATCGTTGGTGAAAGTGTTGACACCAGCGAACTAGTGCAAGGTTTAGTGTTGGATAAAGAGAAAGTTCATATTTCTATGCCGGAAAGAGTAGAAAATGCTAAAGTGGCGCTGCTCGATGCTTCTTTGGAAATAAAGAATACCGAGATTGATGCTAAAATCCAGATAACCGATCCGATGCAGTTAAATATGTTTTTAGATCAGGAAGAAAAAACTCTGCGCCAGATGGTTGAAACTATTGCGGCAACCGGTGCATCTGTGCTTTTTTGTCAAAAGGGAATTGATGACCTTGCCCAGCATTTCTTAGCGAAGAAAAACATTTTTGCTGTGCGTAGAGTGAAGAAAAGCGATATGGAAAAGTTATCTAGATCTACCGGGGCCAGGATCATTAGCAACTGGAAAGAATTGACTGCTGCAGATCTAGGAACTGCTGGTGTAGTTAGAGAAGAAAAAATCAGCGATGAAGAAATGATTTTTATAGAAAAATGTCAGAATGCTAGGGCAGTAACTTTGCTTGTCCACGGCGGAACGATGCATGTAGCTGACGAGATTAAACGTGCCGTAACAGATGCTTTAGGTGATATTGCTGCCGCATTGCGAGATGGCGCAGTGGTTGCTGGTGCCGGCGCAACAGAAATGGCTTTAGCGAGAGAGCTGAAGAGATATGCAGGGACATTGCGAGGGCGGGAACAATTAGCGGTGCAGGCTTTCGCGGAAGCGATGGAAGTTATTCCCCGTACTTTAGCAGAAAATGCAGGCCTTGACCCCATAGATGTTCTTACTCAATTGCGGGCAGCGCACGATAACGGGCAGGCGCGATCAGGAGTTAATGTTTTTACCGGTGGATTTATGGATGCTTGGCAGGAAGGAGTTATTGAACCATTGAAAGTGAAAACGTTGGCTCTTAGCAGTGCGGCAGAAGTAGCAGAAATGATTTTACGCATTGATGATGTGATCATGGGCAGGAAGCAGGAAATGCCCCGGGGAAATCCGGATATGGGGATGTAGAGCCATCTTAAAGATAATAGACAGAAAAAATATCTATTTAAAACACGGGTGCAGTCTGCCTTTAAAGCCAGATCAAGAAAATAACCCAAAAAGCTTTTAACTTCCTCTTTTCTTCTTTTTATATGAATCTTGCAATCTTACTTTCGGTACTGCATCTAGTCCTTTTACCATTTATGATCTATTTTGTATCTAAAGGAACGCCGTTTTTCACTCTGCTGGCGATTGCTATATTATTATTTTCAGTGTTGACAGATATTACTGGAAAATTAGTGGGAAGAAAAAAAATAACTGCTTCTTTCCTCCATCCATTCTCTGACAAGATCGTGGTTTTAACTTTATTGCTGGTTTTTGTGCTGCAGGGAATCTTCTCTGGAGTATTGTTCGCAATCTTCCTGCTGCGGGATATTATCATCAGTATAATCAGAATGAATGCTTCCAGGGATGATGTGGTTATCCGCGGCGAGTTGTATGGAAAAGCAATTACCGTACTGCAATTTGTCTTGGTTTTCCTGATTTTAACTAAATCTATTTTTATCCCTCTGGAAAAAGCATTTACTTTAGTTATTTTCCTATTTAGCTTGGTTATCTTACTATTGGGAAGTATCTCTATTTTGCATTATGGCTATGTCTATCTGAAAGGATTACGCACACGCCAGAAATTAGGAAAAGTTATGGAAAAAGAGCCGATGGTCATTTTGGCTAACAAGAAATCCGGCGGCTATAGGGATAAATATAGGCGTCATTTGCTGAAACGATTCGCAAAAAGGAGAAATGCTCCCATCTATTATGTGTCCGGTAAAAATATTTTTCTGGATGTTAAATCTAAAGTAGGAGATGTAAAAAATATTATTATAGCTGGGGGAGACGGAACATTTGAAGCAGCGCTAAACAATCCTTTTTTGCAAGACAAAAAGATTGGCTTTTTTCCTTTAGGATCGGGAAATGCCTTTTATTCTTATTTTTACAAGGGGAAACGTTTTGAATATTTGCGTTCGCGGTTTAAGTTCAGAGAGATTCTTTTAGACGTTATAGAACTAGAATTCTCTGGTGGAAACAGAGAGACCTTGTTTTTGAGTGTAGGCACAGACGCAGAAGTTGTTCATGCCGTTACGGGTAAAGAACGGCATTCTTTTCCAGATTATGTCTCTGCCGGAGCAAAAGTTATCTTTGGTAAAAAAGTAAGATACGATTTAGTATGTACTGTTGACGGCAAGAAATATCATTGGGATAACTGCATTAATCTTATTCTGGGGAAAGTGCCTTATTTAGGATTTAGCGTGAGATCTTTGTTAGGAGATATTAAGGAAGATGATGGTTTGATCTTAGGAATGGCTTGCATAAACACGCATTCTCCTATTTTTAATAAGGCTTTGCGGGTATGGGCTGCTTTCTTGACGCAGATGGGTTTGGCTAAAGCACCATTAGTTCCGTTAAAAGGGGAAGAATTTGTAGTGGAAAGCAAAAAACCATTCCCTCTGCAGGCCGGCGGAGAATTTTTAGGCTACACTAAAGTGATTAAATTAAAAGTTAAAAGACAGCAGAAGGTATTGATGATATGAGGTCTTTTTAAGGATATAATCTTATAAATAGGGCTCGTTCTGAACATTAAGAAGTAAAGAGAAGTTTAAATAATTCATAAAAATTCTCTAAGAGACTGTGAAAGGGCGGAATTTTAGCTTTAATATTGTCAAAAATTCCTTTTTTCAAAGTTCTCTAATGTTTGAAAGACCCGCATTATTATGTGTTATATGGGTCTTTCATTATATTTAGAATAGATTTATAATAAATTTAGAATAGATTTAGATTATAATTAGACTATAACTGATTTTAATTGCATATTAACATTTACTACTTAGATCTGTTACAAAAGGTTTAAATAAGCATACTGCAACATGACTGTTCGAATAGATAAATGTTTAAATATAAGATTGAAGCCTCAGTTTTTGAAGAGGCTGGTGGAGTAAATAGTTAAATTTGGGGGTGTCCAATTTGAATAAAACAAACAACAAGCCTATCTTCGA
>CAYRMP010000023.1:0-6863 GCA_964425545.1 uncultured Methanosarcinales archaeon
AAGAGCTTAACCAACTCAAGCGGTAATTGGAATACAGTTGTCAATTTCTTGTCATTCCCAGAAGGATTGCATATGGTTATTGCTTATGTTAATGACTCAGTTGGAAATCTCAACAACACTAAAAATATTAGTTTCACAGTCGACAAGACTGCGCCAACTGTAAATATCTCTTCTCCTGCGGCTAGCGCTAGTCTGGCTGGAACAACAGCTTTCAATGCGACAGTAAATGATAATTTACTCGAAATCAACACGGTTATCTTCCAATTCTCCAATGGCACTAATCCATTCAATAGAACTGCTAGTAATTCCAGTGGCACTTGGAATATCAGTGTCGATACAACCATTATTGCTGAAGGAGCTCTTACAGTTACTGTTTTCGCCAATGATACAGTCGGTAATACCAACAACACCCAAACATTATCTCTAACTGTTGATAATGTAGCAGATGCACCGGCAGGAGGCAGTCCCAGCGCGGGAGGAACATCTACAACGACAACTACCACTCCAGCTGGTACGGTTTCAACAACGCCTACCACATCAGCTCCTCCTCCTTCTCAATCAGGAGTCGCTTCAGCAGGAGAAACATCCAGTTCCTTCCAAAGCGGACAATCTAGCGCAAGTATATCCCGCGTAGGTTCAGCTGGGACAACAGCATATACTTCAGAGCGGGAGTATAAGTTGACAATCACCAATAATTTGAATAAAAAAATAGTTCTTTCCGGTACATTGAAAGAAAATAATATAACTATAGAAAATGAAGAAAATGCGATTAAACGGCTTCAAGAAGAATTGCTGTTAGCTGGCGAAGTAGACGGGGCAGCATTGGAAGAAGAATTAAAAATCTTAAAATTATTAGAAAATGTGGACATTTTACAAGCGCATAAAAGAAAAATGTTTTATCTCTTTTCTGAACCGCTTACTGGAGCAGCAATTGCGCCGCCATTAAAACCAACCGGAGAACACATCAATGCAAATCTTCTAAAAGATTTGCTTCTTAACGCAGAAGAATTACAAAACATTGAAGTTAACCCTGGAGAGACTCTGGAAAAAGAGATAAAAATTCGCCGTGGTTTAAGTTTATATAAAAAACAACCGCCTAAAATAGTTTTTTCATCCGGTGGAGAACAGGTGTTGGTTAAGGACATTAGTAACCATGAAGAAATTGTAACCGGCACTGCGGTCGATGTAGATTCTATAACTAAGAAATTTGATTTTTATATCATCATTCCTCCGCAGAAAGGCGGAGGCAAAGATACTTTTACTGTAGAGATGAACATCAATACTCAGAAGATTAGGCCGGCATCTCAGCTCCCATTAAAAATAAAGCTTCCTTTCTTCTTATACAGTGATTCAGAAAACATCTTTACTGAATTATATGGCCCATATGCTGTTAATCTTGAGAAAGGCGCATTAATCGCTGCGCAATACGATTCTTCTGCTCTTCCTCCTGATTACCAAGTCGTTGGAAAAGTCTATAAGAAAGGAACTGAACTAATTGCTGAAAATAAATTTGATATCAATAATGGTTAACTAACAGTTTAGTAGGAAAAGTCGCTTGACCGTTCGTAAATTTTAATCATACCTTGTTCTTGCACACCATCCTGGCAGCAAGACGAATTTCTCACTTTACTCGAAATTCTACGTGACTCCCCATAAGGGACTTCCCCCGTCACGTCTTGCGCAATGGTGTGCGGCACGACAGGGGTTGCTCCCTACGGGACGTCGTGCAGGGCAAACGCAGTTTGACCGTCGCACCACCCTTGGCGCAAAATAAACCATATCATTATTTTTTTCTTGGTCATGGTGGCGACTTTTTCCACAGAGCCTAACTAAAGAGAAAGCTTTTTAATTCTAAAAGCATTTATCTTATAAAAAGGTGAAAAATGTTAACATTCGGTGTAGATATCCCCTTAGTTGAAATACTTCTTACTTTTGGTATTATAATTTTTATTCTATTGGTAGAATCAGTTATCATCATCGGCCTTTTGGTAAAACAACTGCAGAAAACCAAGAATGTAGGCATGCTTCTGGAACGGTTATCCCAAGTTTTATTGGAAATCAAAAAAGCAGAAATTGATGAATTGGATAAATTAAGAAGAAAGTGATTAGGGGATTAATTTTTTACTTCTAAATAAGATAAGTAAAACCTATTAAAAAAAAGTAATAAAAAATAATAAATAAAATAAAAACAAAGAAAACTTACTTCTTAGCGCCAGGAGCAGCTTCTTTCTTCTCTTCAACTGGAGCAAGTTCCTTGATGATCTGCTGTGGAATACCAGCATCAACCATGGCTTTCTTAGCTTTCTTAGGATCTGCTTCAAATTGCTTGAGGATATCTTTCGCTTTGGCTTCGAATTCTGCGCGACGCTTTTCGATATCTTCTTGTAAGCGCTTCTTCTCTGCTTCCTGTTCGCGTTTTTCTTGTTCAGTAAGCTCTGTTTTACCTGAAATAATTTCTTTGTCGAATCTACCTTCAGCAATAGCTTGAAGAGCTTCTGGAACGGTCATTCCTTCTACTAAAATTCCCATGGACTGACAGGTACCAACAATTTCCCGCACTTTTGCTTTCATGGTAGCTCCTAACAAAGAATCTTGTTTAGTCTTAGCAATCTTGATTATTTGCTCGATTTTAAGATCAGCAACTTTATCCGTAAGCGGATTTCCTGCCCCCTTTTCAATACCTGCTTCTTTCTTAATTAAAGCAGAAGCTGGTGGGGTACCTATTTCAATTGTAAAAGTCTTTGTTTCTGTATCAACAATAACTTTAACTGGGACCTGCATTCCTTTAAGGTCAGCAGTTTTCTTGTTAATTTCCATCACTACTTGACCGATATTTAACCCGGTTGGACCTAGAGCAGGACCTAACGGCGGAGCTGCAGTAGCTTTACCGCCTTCAACCATTGTTTCAACGACTTGTTTTGCCATAATTTAGATCACCTATTGATTATAAGTGCGTAACTTTGAGTTGAAAATGAGGGGTATTTATAAGGATTACGGAAATTCATAACTTCCGAAATCTTCCAGAAAACTGTTTTTTTTCTCTGTTAGATTACGGCTCTGTCCGTTATTGTGATGTCTGAAGATAATTTCCTTTCGATTGACAAATTCTTTTTATTTTGTTACTCAAGAAGGATAACTTTTATAAAAACTTGGCTTAATTAATCATAACCATGGATAAATACAATCGGTCGGATATCTTAATAACTAAAAGCAACTATAACTTTATTCCTCATGAAAAAAATAATTATATTAGCGATAATTCATCTGACTCGGAATGTTTTAGTTTCCCGGTGATTTCAAGACCAATCGTTATAATAAAGAAACTTCCAACACCAGATATTAATATTGATAATCTTGAAATGGTTGTTTCCGGGAGATCAGATTCAAGAAACAGGGTTTTTTTCGGAAGAGACATCGCCAGCGGCATGGATGTCATCATAAAATTTTATGAAAAGATTACATCTGCATCGACAGAAATTGCAGTTCTGCAGGCATTACAAGATTCTCCATTCAAAAGATATCTTCCAAGCGTGAGATTCTTTACCCCTGACGCTGTTGTTGAGGCAAGGATAAATCCTGATAAGACCACAGTCTATGATTGTATGAAGGTTCTGGCGCAGCTTCACACCCTAAATCTGAGAATAAATGGTGTTCCTGCAGCAGAATGTCAGGATGCTGATATACTTCTAGGAGAAATAGAATACTATAGAAGATTAGGAGCCGGCAAAGTCAGAAGCCTTCGTCAAACATACGGGTGGGCCAGAGATGAATTGATTGAATCTCCAATAGTATTGATACATGGCGACCCTAAGCCAGAGAACTGGGTTGGATCAAAGTTAGTGGACTGGGAAAGCGCTTCATACGGGCCGGCAGAAAAAGATCTTGCGCGGATGCTCATTGACCCTAGATTGGCAGAGCAGGAAGTTGTTGATGCCTTGTACGTCTATCAAAAAGCAGTATTTACTTTGCAGGGAAAATCATTTGATAAAGATGAATTTATTGGATTAATAAGGCGGTTTGAAGCAGCCCGTTTCATTGAAACTCTGCGAAAATTACGCACAAATGTGCAAAAACAAAGAAGAGCCAGAAAAGTTGAATATTTAGCTAATTTAATTCAGGCGTAGATAATCTATAACATAAACTGTCTCTTTAATTAAATGTTGCAGATAATATAAATTTTGTTTGATTGGACCGTTTATATTTTCGATCATTTTTCTGCATTGAAAACGTTTCCGGTTCATCTCTGGCATTATGCCTGTTTCCACAAGCGCTTTGCGCAGCAACATAATCTGTTCGTACAGTGATCCGCGCACCTCAGCCAGCTTTTTGGCTGAAGATAATTTGGGGTGCACTTCTTTTACCAGCTGAGTTATTTTATGGAGAAGGCGGAGCAGGAATATGTTCTCTTCTGACATCTTTCTTTTATGAACTATCCTTATTGCTAAGTTTATCAATTTTAATGCAGTTTCATAGAATTCATCACTGGATTCCCTGCTGGTATCTTTTTGTTCCAGGAAAGAACTGATGAGAAAAAATACTCTCTGCAGCAGGTTTTGCGGATTTTCCAGGGAAGGCCCGGTGATATCACGGATTAAGATGCTTCCTTTTTGCTGCTGCATTATCTCCCATCCGACAAAGCGAGGAAGCCAGCTCTTGATTTTTACAGCTGCATCAACTTTATTGTTTTTTTCATAATCTGGAATCTTTTTGGAATAATTTATTCTTACTTCATCGTATCCTTTCTGGTAAAGGTTAAGGAGCATCATGTACAGCGTAGAACGGTCAAGAACATCGCAATTGATTGTGAACATCACTGTTCTTTTCTCTTCAGCAAGAGAGATAAGGATATCGCTGCCAGTTTCACTGATTTCAACGACATCACCTTGCTTTAGCTGATGCTTCCTGATCCATTCTATCGGCAGCGAAACTATGACTGAAGTGTTGCCCTGCTTTACCAGTTTTCGTTCCATCACTGCGGTTTGTTCGTGTTTTTTTATAAATGTTTTGCTTAAATATACATCAATATATATTAGTATGAATTAAAATTAATATATCTTATTGAAACAACATCTCATAAATAAACCATCTGAGTAAAAAAATGAAAAAAAAAATATTAATGTATGATGATGTAACCATCGGTGACAAGATATTTTTTAAAAAAGATGGAGATGATTTACGTCTGACAACAGAACCTGGCAAACCCGCTCATTGGGCTTATTCAGACGACGGCAGTAGCTTTGATCCAGCTACTGACCCTCGCTCCGTCTTAGAAGCTAATTTAGAATTTCACTCTCGGACCGTTCGCATAGTGTTAAAAAGAACAACGAGAGGTTACTTTGGGGGGGAAAGGGACCTAGAAAAAATGGTAACATTTGATCAAGACATGCCGAAATTTATAGCACCATATGTTATTGATGCTTCTTTTCTGAAAGAATTAAGAAGAATTTATGAGGGAAAGGCGATACCAGCGATACCAAAATTAAAAGAAGAAGCGGTTAAAATGCCGATTGAGTTTGAGCTTGAGGATTACGCCTGGGAAGTAGAAAAAGTTCCATTTGCTTATTCATTGGAAAAGGAAGAGTGGACTTGTAAATCTAAACGGAAATTGCAGAATGAATTAAGTGATAAATCAGACTCGTTGGAAGAAAACAAAGAAGCAGTTAAACTTTTGGAAATACTAACCGATGAACTAACTGCTCACACTGATCGTTCGAGAATTAAATATAAGGGTTGCTGTAGCGTTATTATGGGGTGTGACTGTTATTACTGGGACCAGTACATCCCAAAACGGAAGGATGGCAAACATAATTGTACGATATATCTGCCCGATATAGCAGTAACAGCTGTGAAAAAAGCATTGAACCCGTTAATAAAAAAGTTTAAAGACGAAGAAAACAGTTTAAGTGAAGAGGTTAAACAACTGATTGCATCTATTGATTTAGATCAGGAATCATTTTTTAAAAAAAGCGGCGGCAAAGATTTGACCCTGCTTTTTGAAACAGAAGAAGAAAATAAAGCTAAATTAAGTGCAGTGCGGAAATTGATGGGGACCTATGAACAGAACTATAAGTTAATCTCAGCAAAACAAAATTTAGCTAAGTTATCTCGAACTAGGAGGGGAAATGAAAAATGAATGAGGAAATAAAAGAAAAAGAGATGGTTGGCGAAGAGTTTAAATGTAAAATGACACCCCTGCAGCTGCTCAATTTTAATAAAAAATTAAAAGAATTCTACGGCAACTCACCAGATATTGAATTACCAATATTATCAATAAAAACAATGGAATTAAACGATCAATATTCTGAATTAAGCAGAGTGCTTTCTGCATCTTTGAGCTATTTCCCAAACAATCCATTTGACAAAGAAATGAAAAAAAAATCTCATGACGCTTTAACTGGCTTAACTATTGTCGCCGAGAGAGAACGAGATAGAGAAAGTGATTATTTATCTAAGGAAGGAACAACAAATTTGTATTTGGCAATGATTAATGATAGTTTACCCTTCGCCTTTGCTTCAGATATAAATAAGCTGAGCGAAACATTTGGGTGGTTTGGAGTTATGGCCTATCATACTCCCCCTTTCAAAAATTTAGTTAAACCCATTAAGAGAGTATGCAAACATTATTTAGATAGTAGTTATGAGATTAAGCCCTATGAATCAGTAGGAGAACTGTTTCAGGAGAGAATTCATAGCGCAAGCTTGGTGTTATGCTTTGGGACAATTCCGCTGCTTAAAAAGGATGAGCGAGATATTCATAAAAATTTAATTGGAGCCTACACAAATTTAATGCTGAGATCAGTCTGTGATTTTAGATATCGGAGTGAAAAGCAAGAAGAACAACTAAAGAAAAAAAACAGTGAAGG
>CAYRMP010000023.1:6873-15688 GCA_964425545.1 uncultured Methanosarcinales archaeon
GAATCATTAGTTATACCTGCTGCGGCTACTCATGGATTACTTAATGTGCTTCCATCGCTTAAAGGTAGCGTTGAATATTACCGTTTTAGAAAGATAACGCGTTCTCGGGAAGTACGTAATATTTTTAAAAAATATGACCTTTGTTACAATCCTCCCGGTAAGGATGAGAATGGGTGTGATAATTCTAACCTCCTTAAGTATTTAAGATGGGGGTTTTAGGCACAATTCGAAAAGTGAGTGATTTCAGTGTTTTTGTTGCTTTTTCTCCCGGTGGATATTTTAAAAAATAAGTGGGTTAGCGCCTAGTAAGAAAGCAAAAAGTCGTTTTCCAAAAGAAGAAAAAAAGTGAGTGATTTTGATATTATCACTCAGAAAAAGAACTGTGCCGACTTAAAGTACACTATCCCAATCTGTTTCTACAATTGGCCTAAAAGGAAAAGATTATTTTTATGGGAAGTCATAACCCTGCCATTTCAGTAACCTTTATTTACCTAAAAATAATCCTTCCTTCATGCAAAAAGTACTCCTCCTCATTCTTGATGGGTGGGGCTACAGAAAAGAAAAAAGAGGAAATGCTATTCTACAAGCGAAAACCCCCGTTCTTAATAGCCTCATGCGAAAATATCCGCACACTTTACTCAAAGCTTCCGGGCCAGCGGTTGGTCTTCCTTCTGGAGTTATGGGAAATTCTGAAGTGGGGCATCTTACTTTAGGCGCAGGAAGAATTATGGATACAGATTTACTCAGAATAAACAAATCAATCCATAATGGTTCATTTTTCAAAAATAAAGCTTTGTTGGAAGCGATGTCTCACTCTAAGAAAAAGGGAACAAAATTACATCTAATGGGTTTGTTAAGCGATGCGGGGGTGCATTCTCATATCGATCATTTGTTTGCCTTGCTGAAACTGGCAAAACGTCAAGGAATAACAGAAGTTTATGTGCATGCTTTTCTGGACGGCCGAGATACTCCTCCTAAATCCGCAGAAAAGTATATCCGGCAACTGCAGCGGAAAATGAAAGAATTAGGCGTAGGGCAGCTGGCAACCATGACGGGGCGTTTCTATACTATGGACAGAGATAACCGCTGGAAACGCGAACACAAGGCCTATGAGTGCATGGTGGATTGTGTCGGCAGAAAAGGAATCACTGATCCCATTAAAGCCCTGAAGCAGGCTTACAAAAAAGGAGAAACAGATGAATTTGTCAAGCCTACTATTCTGACTAACAAATGCATTGTTGAAGAATGTGATTCAGTCATCTTTTTTAATTTCCGGTCTGATCGCGCGCGTGAATTAACCCGCGCTTTCGTCTGGGGAAAATTTAAAGAATTTCAACGAAAAAAAATCATTGGTTTGAAATTTGTTTCCTTAACTCAATATGATTCTTTAGTAAAAATTCCCGTTGCTTTTCCGCCGATTATTCCTAAGAAAACATTGGGAGAATTTCTTTCTGAAAAAGGCATCTCCCAATTGCGCCTTGCTGAAACTGAAAAATGGGCGCATGTAACTTATTTCTTTAACGGCCTGTGTGAATGTATTTTTCCGCATGAAAAAAGAATTCATATTCAGAGTGTTAAGAGTGTCAGAACTTACGATGCCCAACCGGAAATGAAAGTAAGGCAAATTACGTCTGCTTTATTAAAAAACATCAGCGAACACGGTTTCTTCGTCGTTAATTTTGCTAATGCGGATATGGTTGGACACACTGGGAATATTAAAGCAACTATAAAAGCAGTAGAAGCCGTTGACCAGGAATTAAAAAAAGTAGTAGATAATTTTCCAGGAATTATTTTTATTACTGCTGACCACGGCAACTGTGAAGAGATGGAAGGAAAATATATTACCTCTCATACTACTAACGATGTTCCTTTGCTTCTTGTAAATGCCGAACAGAAAACAAAATTAAAATCCGGCGGTTTAGCAGACGTTGCTCCTACCATTCTTAAAGTGATGGGAATAACAAAACCGAAAGAGATGAATGGTAGAAATTTAATTGTAAATTAAATTTATTTTAATTGAATTTTAAATCATCTAAGCAGTTATTAGTCAATTGTTGATTACTGTTTGTAATTTTCTTTTTGTCTTTTTTATTTCTTTAAAATACTCTTTAATGTCGACAAATTGATTTATTTCCCGGTCTATCTTCTGGAACATTTTTAATCCAGAATCAGTGAATTTTATCATCCGGTTATCATATTCTATCAATTTTTTATTTTCAAGTGATTCAAGATTTTTATACAATGCCCGTTCCTGTTTAGTTATAATCTTAGACTGCAGGATAAGTTCAATGAAGGTTATTTTTGAAGTTTCCAAGCGGAGTGGTTTTGTTACCAGCTGCTGGTTTATTGAAGAATAGAATTGGCTGAGGGAAAAAAGGATGAGGCGTTCGGTCTTGGTAAGCTTTGTAAGTTTCATAAGTTTCATTTAATAGCATTTTGTTCTGAAGTATAAAAATTTTTATCTAAAATCAGCTAATCTGAAACCAACTAGAAGCAAGGATGTTCTTTGGTGGTTGTTTTTTAGCATCTAAAACCTTAAAATCACCTTTTTTCTTTAAGTACCAGATGAAAAAAACAGGGTATGAAGGCAAACTTGAAATTAATATCTACCATAGTTTGGACGATTTCTTCTTAGCAAGCAAGAGCGGGAAGAATATTTTTTTAGATAGTAAATGGACTGTCGAAGGAAACAAATTCTTTTGCTCATCAGAAACAGGCCAATTTAATCTTTATACCAAAGGAGAGGATGTTTTTGTTAAACCCAGAATCAATTATTATTTTTTAAGAGAGAGCGATGAAGATCCTTATGAAAAAGGTTTTAAAAGCAATATTAAGGTCATGAACGGTTTCATCAGTGTGGGAAAAAGAAGCGGCCAAGTCTTTGAAATATTTCAAGCAGGCCGAGGTGGTTGTGCAGTAATAAATTGGAGCGATTCTGTAAAAACTATGAGTTCGGGAAAATACCGTAAAGTCGAGCGCGATGGAATTTTCTATTCAACGGTGTCAACAAATTATCAAACCTTCGTCACCCAGATTCCTTTAGAATTAACTGAAGAGTTCAGACGTTCTTTTAAACCGGTCTGGTCTGATAAAAATTATCTTCGAGGAAAAGAAGAAGAACAGAGATGGTTTGAGGATTTTATTGAGATTATCAAGAAAAGATGGTAGAAAGACTTAAAAATAACAGATGCTAGCTTATTACTTAATAATAAAAATAGGTGATGCTAATGAAATTAGTTCTTAAAAAAAAACCAAAGAATGTAACAATTATTGAAGGGTTTCCTGGATTTGGATTAATCGGTACTATTGCCATTGAATTCTTGATGGATCATTTGGAAACAGAAAAAATAGGCACTATTGAAATGGATGAAGTTCCGGCTATGATTGCAATCCATCAAAATAAAGTCATCGAACCAGTTTCACTTCACTATAACAAAGCATATAACTTGGTCTTGGTTCACGCCATTAATATCGGGAAAAATACCGGATGGAAACTATCTGAAATGATTGAACAGCTTGCCGAAGAACTTTCGGCAAAAGAAGTAGTTTCATTAGAAGGAGTAGGAAGCCCTAATCCCGGCAACAAAGTATTTTATTATGCCACGCAGAATGGCGCATACACTAAAAAATTATCAGCTATAGCCAGCCCTTTAAGTGAAGGTATTGTTGTCGGTGTTACCGGAGCATTGCTGGCCAGAAATTTGAAAGTTCCGATTATCGCTTTCTTTGCAGAAGCGCAAAGCGGTCTTCCAGACAGTCGAGCCGCTGCAGAAATCATCAAGGCTTTAGATGCTTATAGTGGTTTGAAAATAGATACAAAACCCTTGTTGCAGCAGGCAAAAATGTTTGAAGAAAAACTAAAAGGCATCGCGCAGAAAAGTGGCAAGGCAGAAGAACTGCAGGAAGAAAAACAAGATAATTATTTTGGATAAAGTTGATTTGGGAAGTCATCTTTACCAAATCAATTTATTCCTCGCTGGAGTATAAATATCTCGTTGCTTTGCAGCGATCAGTGAGGAATGATTGAAAATCCGTCTTGAAGATTTGTGTAATATTCCGTAACTCTGCTGTGGTTGGGATAGCAAATCTTAGGATTTTCAATTTATCAAATAATAATCAGATTTACTGTAAAAATGAGTTTAACTATTTTTGTTACAAGGAAAAGTATTAGTTCATCTAATCCGTGTTATGGAGAATTAATTTTTTTAGAGGGAAAAACAAATTTCGAAACCGGAATATATGCTGAAAAAGAAATCGCTGAACAAACCAAAGCAAAAGAATTGTTTACCATAGAAACCCTACTTAGATTTAGTTTCTGTGGGAAATTTAAAATGGAAGATACGGAAACTTGTTGGGAAATTTATAATGTTAATGAGGAAGGTAAAGAGCAAAAGATATGTGGTCTTGCAAAAAAAGAAGCAAGTCCCAGTTTATCGCATTATCTTCGTATTTTTGCTGTTTATATGCGTGTGCCTTATAGTCCCATTAATGAAATTACTGAAATAATCAGGTCCATTAATAGTTATCAAAATAAATATTTTTTTCTTAAACCTTGTTTTGCAGATAATGGTAAACAAGGGATTGAGTTAGCCATGACACAGGATTATGGTGTTAGTTTCGATTTGGGATAAAATATCTAAGAACATTCATTCTGCTTTTTGATTAAAAGTTTTGTTATCGGTTGTTTTGGTCATTTCCTCTATCTTTTACATTAACCAGAAGAAAACATTAGTATTAATGATTAACCTTTATTTTGATAAATTATAATCACTGATTAAATCTTTTATTACGAACTACCCGAAAATATCGCCTACTTTTTCTTTTAACTCTTTATCCATATCAAAAATACTCTTGGTCCCGTATAGATCCATGGTTGTTTTGTACGATAAATGCCCTAAAACCTTTTGAATAACCTCTAAACTAAGCCCCCTATCCTTCAAAATACGCGCACAGCTGTGTCGTAATATGTGGGGGTTAATATTCTTCAATTCGGGAATAGGGTTGCTTAAATGTGCCTTCTGTCCCGCCTGGGCAACAATCCTGTTGATTTGCGTAGGCGTGATGTGTTCTTGTGTGTTTAAACTTGAAACAGCTGGAAACAAATATCCTTTTTTAGGGTTATTCAGAACGTATTGCATGTAAATCTTTAGATCTTCTAGTAGCTGATCGGAAAATAAAGTTGCCAAGCGATCAATTTGTTTTTTCCCTCGGATTTGGATTTTGCGTGTTTCGAAATTAATATCTTCGATTTGTATTTTTGCCAGTTCAAAACGGCGCAAACCACAATAAGCCAGCATTTTAATTATGACCTTATCACGCAACTTGTCAGCATGTCGCACTAGAAGTTTGATCTGTTCTTCTGTCAAATGAAACTGACTACGAGAATGTGCTTTTTTTACTCGTACCTCTTTTTCACCCATCATTTTTAGCAAGAAATGTAACAGATTATTTAAATGTTACTTTTCGGGCATTTTTTGTTACTTTTTTCGTCACGTTCTGTATAAAGTGTGACGTTATTCGTCGGAGGGCTAGTTTTGATGAAAAAGGCAGGTGTCTTAGTGGAGAATATTTTTAGTTGCAATCGAGGAGCGGTTTTTGTTAATGCGCCGTTATTAGTTAGTTATTTTATTATTAAACGTAACAAATTTTATCTGTTCTTTGTTCTAAATTTTAATCATTATGATTAAAAGTTTCTGAAATTAAATATTTCAGATTAAATTAAAAATAAAATCAACCCGCAATATTTATTTTAATTTTGAATCAAACCTTGCGTAATTGAAAGATTTAATCATCTCTTTGAACTTTTATAAACAGAAATAACCCATTAATTATTCTTTTATTATTATCATCATTATTGTTATTATTCTTTCAAGAAGCCTATTCCATAAAACTCTGCAAACTTAAATTGACAATATTTTCTTTAGCCTGTAATTCTTTGAACTCCGGCCCTAGACCAACAAACAATTGATTCTCGAAGAAAGAGCGACGGAAAGGAATACCTTTTTGAATCAATGAAGAGATACATTCCGGAATAACTGAAACAGATAACTCTGCTTTCACCGCAATCTCTTGATAGGTTAATAATGATTCTCCAGTGTATAAAACTAAAAATACTTTCCGTTCCATCTGATTTAAAGGAGAAATGTTAACTTTTGGTTTAGGAATACCTAACCCCAATTGGGTTTGATCTAAACGCTGAGAAACTTTTTCCACTTTAATTTCTAATTCCTGAAGATAATCAAAAAGAGCTTGAACCTCTGCCGTGTTATCGTTAATAGCTGCAAGATGTTCTTCCAGCATTTTCCTAATGGCAGTAAATTCCTTGTTCATTATTTTTTCACCAAGAGCTTTACGGCTCTTATTTATTAACTCATTTCTTAACTCGAACTATCTACCACCAACCCAAGAAAAAATATAATTTTTAGAATTTAAATAGCTTTCTATTTTGAATCATACTGTTACTAAAGAATAGTCCTGCGGTTTTTAGAAAAGCATTTAAAGAGGTTCTTTTTTTATGAACACTTGTTTTTATCGTCGATAAATTGCAAAAAGTTAAAATTCTTTATTTTTGTCGTCGGAAAATCTATTCAACCAGAAAATACATTCCATAAGAAAATATATAAACGCAGCAGGAATTATCCCCCCATGGGATTGCGCGATTCACAACATTCCACCGTCCAGCGAGCGATTGTTAATTTTTTTGCTACATTTGAGCGTGAGCTCAGCGAAATAGAAGACCTTTTACTCAGAGTGCTGACTCCCAAAAACAAAGAAACAGTTTTTGCCGAGATTAGGGAAAAATTAGATCGGATTTATGCTGGACTTGATCTTTTTATGGATGACGAAAAAGACAATTTATCACGGGGAGAAAAAGCGGAAGTACAGCTCCTGCAAAGGCACGTGCTTAAGCTTAAAGTGAACCTTGAATCGAAATCTATTTTTGAGCTGATTGCCCTTCTGCAAAGTCTGAATAAGCAATTACGTTTGGTATTGGACTGAGAATTCAAAAAAAAGTATGTATTAAGTTCACTCTTAAAAGTGCTGGCTCGGCCAAGAGGTCTGCCGTGCTTTGGTATTCGTAAGACAAAGTTTAGATGCGAAAACCTGCGAGAATACGATATTATGCTGCAAATAGCACAACGGATTTTCGCCACGGCAGACGGCCCGCCAAGCACTTTTTATCAACAGACTTAATACATATCAAAAAAACAAAAATATATATAAACCTGCCACACCTCCTATCTTAAATGGTTTTAAACACAACCAATAGGTCTACTATCAGCACGGCAGTGAATATTCGTGCTAGTATTGAGCGTATATTTGAAGAGATTTTACCGTTCATACAACTTAATACTAAGGAAAGTCTCAGAATTGTTAACAAAAAGTTAGGCAAAGTATACAGTTCAATAGAAGTTTTTAAAATAGATGAACATAAAAATTTATTAAAAAGTGATATACTTGCTTTAGAGTATCTGCAAAGTGAAGTATTAGATTTCATACAGAAATTTGAAAAAAAAACTAAAGAAGAACGTCTTGCAATTGCCAAATCCTTACTAAGAACTGCTAAGACTACTTTAGAAACGAGCTGACTGCCGTAAATTTTATATAGTTAAGAAGGCGTATAATTCTTTATAAAAAAGGTGATGCTAATGGTAGATGCTGGTGAAATTTGGGTGTATTTAAAAGATAAGGTAGAATCAGAATTAGATAAAGTAGAAGCTCAGATTAGACTTCTTTCAGAACAGAATACTGTTGAGGTAAAAAAAAATGCACTTGATATTTTAGAAAAATTGATTAGAGAGACGTATCAATTGGTAAGGGAGGTACAACAAAATAAGGATATTCCAAAGACAATTCCTGTTAACATACAGATCTGTTGGAGAGATTTAGTCGGTCTTCGTGATGAAGCAGGTAGAAAAATACATTCCAGTTTAAACCCTGCTGAAGGAGAAGCCGTTAAAATAAAGTTGCTTGCGGACTTAAAAGACATTCGTAAAAAACTAGATTTTGTAAAAAGCCTGCTGGTATCGTTAGAAAAAGAAGGCAAAAAAAAGTAATAGACCGGTGAATGCTTAATTGTGACTTCCATAGAAGAATTTAGGGATTATTTGCGTACAGAAGCAGTGCATTTTTTGCATGAAATAGAAACAAATCTTAAAAAAATGCCTTTTCCCCCCCCTTCAGGAAGATGGGAAAATTTTAGGTTTGCCTCCGGCCAAAATCTTAATAATCTTTATTTTGAAATGATCGATTTCATAACTTGGCTGGAACAAGAGTTAAAACAAGTTAAATCAAAAAATGCAAAAGAACTGCTAAGTAATCTTCAAAAAGATGCAGAATTAGTCCTAGACGTACGTCAAGAAATTTTAAGCATAGGTTCTGACTTTACTAACAAAGATCTGTTTATGCTGATACAGCAAAGGCCGCTGCGTTTAATCAATGGGCTGCTTGAATTGATAGAAAAATATGCAAACCAGTTGAAAATGTTAGAACTGGAATGGTTAAACGCTTCAGTCATCCTCCAAAGAGTTGATGATTATATCTTGCATGTTCCTGATGTAGTAGAGAAAATAAAGCAAAAAATAAACTTTGTGACTGTTGACAACTTCCTTTCGCAGAAAGAAAGTTTGATTTCTTCCCTAAAGTTCCTTTCTGAACAAGTAGAAGAACAATCTAAGCTTTTGAAAAAGCTGAATAAAGTATCTGCTTTGCAAAGAGTGTTTGCAACATTACAGTTAGCCCAAAATACCCTGAAACTTTTATCTAAAACTGTTCGTAAAACTGATCCAACAGTATGGAAAGATAGCACTGCCAG
>CAYRMP010000024.1:0-15581 GCA_964425545.1 uncultured Methanosarcinales archaeon
TTCAAAAAAAAAGAGGATGATATATTTAGAGTTTATGATTTATTCAAACTTCTCTTTAGTGAAAATGGCAAACTGTGATGTTCCTAAAAACATTCTTCGATATTGGAGCATCTTCATGGGCGCTTTTCGCAAATCCTCAATGTGATCATGATGTTCAAAATCCTGCGCTTCCAATAAACCGAAGAAAATTACAATATGTCTTAACCATTCAGTATTTGGGTAGGGTGTAGAACAAAAAAATAATCCCCCTGGTTTAAGTACTCGATTAATTTCAGGAATGCAGGGAACGTGCTCTACTACCTCAAGAGCAATAACAACATCAAAACTGCTGTCTTTGAAGGTCATCTTCATGGCATCCATCTGATAATCTGGCTGAAAACTCATCCAGGGAGCAGTTTTAGGAGTATGCTTATCTATTCCCACTACAGTATAACCTCGTTGACGTAAGGCTCGGGTAAAATGGCCGTCGCCGCAGCCCACATCAAGAATTTTCAGTTTTTGTTTAGGGACTTTTTGCTCGAATTTCTGCAGGCTGCGCAGAATAAGATTAAGTCTTTTTTTTGCAACGTACTTTGTGATGGGGGGCTTTTCTTTCATGGTCCTATGATGTTTTCATGGCTTTATTTTTTCTTCCCAGTATAGGTACGTATCATACACTGTTTGTTCAAAAGGGATAGTCTGTTTCCAGGAAGTATCTTCCATGATCCTGCTATTATCTCCTATAATTATTTTTCTTTCGTTATTGGTAATAAAATTTGGATTGACTATAATCTCTGCCTTCTTTCCCGTCTTTTTCTCTAAAATTGCGATAACTTTTCTCACTGAAAAACATCGCGAACTACAGACATTATAAATGTTATGCTTGGTAGGTTCCTCTAATAATATCCTATACGCGTTACAAACATCCCTTACGTCTAGAAAATCTCTTTCCGAATCTACATCTCCTAGTTCAAATTCAGCAATATTTTTTCTATTCTTTTCTGCTTCAGCAAATCCCTTGGCTAATTTTGGCACAATAAAGCTGTCCAATTGTCCTGGGCCGGTGTGGTTGAAGCTTCTGCTGGCCACGATTTCTATTTCAGGAAATTCTTTGATTAACCCTTCTTGTTTTATCTTTGATTCTGCGTAAGGAGAACTATTACAAATAACTGAATCTTCGGTAAGTATTTCCTCTGAAGAGCAGTACATCATGGCCGAAGAAATAATCAAAACCTTGGTTTTTAATTTATATTTTTGGATAGCCTGCAGAAAATAACGCGTGCTTTCGCAATTAATAACCATGCATTCTTTAGATTTCTGAAAACTGTCGCGCATGGAACTGAAGCCGGCAATCAAAGCAAGGTAGCGTGGCTTAATTTTTTTAATTAGAGCATCGATTTCTTCTTTTTGAGAAAGATCAAGATAAAAAACTCGCTGATTATCAGCCAGGTTTTTAATCCAAGTCGTGCCAAAGACAGAATAACCTTTCTGTTGCAAAGCAGGAAAAAAATGGCTTCCTACAAAACCTTCAATTCCTGTGATAAGCCAATTCTCTTTTGACATTTTCCAAATCCGCTAGAACCATTCTCTCTACTAATTGCGAAAATTTTATGGTTGGCTCCCAGTTAAGAATTTTTTTTGCTTTGCTGTAATCGCCACAAAGATGATCTACTTCTGCCGGACGGATGTACTTTGGATTGATGCGCACAATTACTTTTCCTTGAAATTTTCCTACTTCGTTGATCCCTTCTCCTTCCCAAATTAAGGGCATAGCTACTTTCTTAAAGGCTTCGTCCACAAATTCCTTGACGCTGTGAGTTTCTCCGGTAGCGATAACAAAATCATCTGGTTTTTCTTGCTGCAACATCAGCCACATCGCTCGGACGTAATCCTCAGCATGGCCCCAATCACGCTTCGCATGTAAGTTTCCTAACTCCAATACCTCTTGCGCACCCAGCTTTATCATGGCTGCGGCGTGACTTATTTTCCTAGTGACAAATTCCAATCCCCGACGTTCGCTTTCATGGTTGAAGAGAATTCCGCTGCAGGCAAATAAATCAAAACTTTCACGATAATTTACTACCATATGATGTGAGTATACTTTAGCTACTCCGTATGGACTGCGAGGATGAAATTTTGTTTCTTCACGTTGCGGCGGCATAGCAACGCCAAACATTTCTGAACTGGAAGCCTGGTAAAATTTAACTTTTGGATTTTCATAACGTATTGCTTCTAAAATCCTTCCTGCGCCCATGCCGGTAACTTCGCCAGTAAGAACAGGTTGACGCCAACTGGTGCCGACGAAACTCATTGCTCCCAAATGATAAATCTCATCCGGCTGCACTTCTTTAATGACTTTAGTAATAGAGAACTGATCCATCAAATCTGCATGATGCAGGATTAACTGGTCACGCAGATGTTGTATCCTACCTAACGTATCTACGGAAACTCTTCGTACTAAGCCATGCACTTCATATCCTTTTTTGAGCAGGAATTCTGCTAGGTACGAACCATCTTGTCCAGTTATTCCAGTGATAAGTGCTTTTTTCATGAATGAAATATATTCATTTATTTACTTTATTTTTTCCGGTAACCTTGCTTTAAGAGCAATTTTGCATATCCTATCCCTGCATTAAAGAGACGGAATTTAGTCTCTCCGTGCTGCCGATAAGTTAAAGTGATGGGAACTTCTACCATCGATTTGTTCCGGCAATTGGCAATCAATAAAAACTCCATCAGCCCTTCAAAGTTTCTGGCTTCTACTAAAGGAGCTATCTCCCGGATGGTTTGAGCGTCAATCATGCGGAAACCGCTGGTTTTATCTTTAACTTCTATCTTAAAAGCTTTATTAAACACCGTATTAGCAAACTTACTAATCATTCTTTTCCAAGTCGGAACGTTCATAACTTGAGCTCCCGCCAAGGCTCTAGAACCAATGACTATATTGTATCCATCTTTAGCTTTTTTTATTAGCAACGGCAGTTCTTCTGGTTTATGATTAAGGTCTACATCCATAGTAACTACGTGGGTAGATTCTTCTGCAATATTTTCAAACCCCCTCTTAAAGGCACTGGTTAGTCCTAACGGCTCGGGCTGATAGAAGAGCTTCATTTTTAGGTGCAAATGTTCTTCCCTATATTTTTGCAGGACAGGGTAGGTCTGATCTGTTCCTTCAATAACAAAAATAACCTCATACTCTTCTTTAATATCTTTCATGGCAGAAGTAATCCTTTCCATTAAAAGAAGAACGTTTTTTTCTTCGTTATAGGCAGGAAGTACGTAAGAAATAAACAGTTTGGACATTTTAGAAGTCATCCTTGCCAACAACTTCAAACTTGGGAAGTGGGAAGATAAATTTTCCTCCTCGTTCTAAAAAATCAGTTTCTCGTTTCAAGAATTCGTAGCGGAAGTGCCAGGGCAGCACAAACAAGTAGTCTGGTTTTTCGGTTCTTGCTTCTTCTTCAGAGCAGATAGGGATGTTAGTGCCAATGGTAACCTTACTCCACTTGTCTGGATTGCGTTCAGCTATCTTTTCAATAAGTTTATTCTGATGATTAATATCATACCATTGCAGCAGGGTATTGCCCTTGGTGGAAGCTCCGTAACCTAAGATTTTTTTCCCTTTTGCTTTTTCCTGACGGAGAAAGTCAAGAGTTTGCTGTTTTATTTTTTTCATTTCTTCAAAATATCTAAAATATGTTTCTGGCTGATCAAGTTTTAGGCTTTTCTCATATTCTAAAATACTCTGCACCCTGAAATCAGCCACATCACGGTATTGAGCAGTGCTGAATGACAAAGGATTCGCATCTTTTTTGCGGATGTAAATCCTGTAACTTCCCCCGTTGATATCGTTGAGCTGACAATCAACTACGTTGAAATTATGCCTTTCTAAAAGGTACATGAGGCTTTGCAAAGAATAGTATTCCAGATGTTCATGACAGATATTATCGAAGGCCATCTGTTTCAGCATCAAAGGGAGGTAACTCATCTGTATAATCCACAATCCTTGCTGATCCAGCACGTTATAGACGTCGCTTACAAATTGGTTTGGGTCTTCTAGATCGTAAAACATAGCAATACTGGTGAGCACTTTTGCTTTTTGCTGGAAATGTTTGAAATATTCTTCTGCAGAAAAATAATTGACAACCGTTTTGGTGGTATGCTGAGAGGAGTATTGGTATAAGTTTTTAGCAGGGTCAAATCCAACAATAGTAAGATGTTTTGGATAGTTTTTGACTAAGGTTCCGTCATTGCAGCCGACATCGACAACAATATCGTTCTCTTTTAATGACATATTTTCCATAACTGATACAGCAATGGACTTCAGCTCCTGGGCCATAGTTTGGTTAATCCCAGAACGATACCAGTATTCTTCATACATATTGGAAGAAGGAGCACTATGTTTTAGCTGTACTATCTTGCTGTTTTTTCCCATGCAGAGGACTAGAGGTACTTTTGGTTGTTGCGGCGGCTGGTTAGGATTGTGAAAATGAGAAAGATATAAATCACCTAAATTAAACAATTCTATAAGTTCACTATTGTCTACTCTGCAACGTTCTCTTATAATCATCTTCGTAACTGTGGATATTCTTCTTTTAAAAGCTTTTCGAACGTCAAGCACACAAAATTAGCATATTAAATGTAATTTTGCGAAGGACAATTTATAAAACAACTGTTAATCCAAATAGTATAATAAAACTTATGAAATCAATCGTTGCTATTGTAGCTGATGTGGATGGAACTTTGATTGAAAAAGGAAATATAACCTCAGTTGATACTGATTTACAAAAAGCAGTGAAAGTACAAGCTCGTGAAAGAGGAATCTTATTTTCTCTCGGTTCAGGTCGAACTTTTCTTGAACAGCAAGCATTTCATGCACTATTAATTGGTTCAGATTCTTATGTTCCTGGAGAAGCGATTTCGTACGAAGGATCTCGTCTGCGATTCTTAGGAGATTCAGAAGTGTATCGTTTAGGAGGTCTTACTCAAGAGCAAATCAATGAGATAGAAAGTTTTTCTGCAGAACGAAAATTATTTAGGAATTTAGTTCCTCGAGCAGGTAACGATACGTATGAAACAAGCAGAGGTTATATAACTCCTACTTTCATCAGCGAAGGAAGAACTGATCGCGAATTATTGGAGAGGACTTATAGAACAGTAAAGCCGATTTTAGAAAGCAGATTCTCTTTTCTTTACGTCTCCGCTTCTGCTGACGGTTTAGATCTTACTGCGAAAGGAGTGACCAAGGTCAACCCTTTACGAAAGTATGCCGAACTTATTGGAATTTCCCTGGATGAAATAGCTGTCTTTGGTGATTCTGGTAACGACATGCCCATGTTAGAGTTAGTAGGTAAAGCGGGCGGCGTAGCAGTGTACGTTGGAACAAATCCAGAACAAGAAGCTTTAGTGCGGAGTTATCCACGCCATTTTATCCCTCAGCGACGAGGAGTACAAGGGTCAATAGAAGCGTTACAAACTCTATTTTAGAGTGTTAGTTTAACAATATTTTTAAAGGGTTTTCAAAAGAAATTACCTTAATTATAAGACTTTTAGGAGGATTACTATGAAAATTGTACCTGGAAATAAAATTGTAGAAGGAGATGAGGTTCGTCAGTTTAAAAGTGGAGCTCGAACTATTATAGGAGATGCGCTTTATCATCAAGTTTTAGATAACTTGCCTCTATCTTGTGTTGATGTGGTTGCTTATTTTAATCGCTCACCTGCAGATCGAGTAATCCTTATGGTTGAAAGAGCAGAAAAACCTGCCAAAGGAATGCTTTGGTTTCCGGGAGGTCGACAGTATAAGAATGAAACATTTGAAGCAGTAGCGCGCAGAAAATTGCGAGAAGAAGTTGGCTTGGAAGAATTAGAATATCTTATTGAAAGACAAATTGGTGCTTTTACCTTTAGCTGTCGCAGCGAAGATGCAATGTATCCTGACTTGAAGGAAGGGTTCCATGCTAATGGTACAAATTATTTGGCTCGTATACTTAACAAGGATGCTGCAATTAAGTTAGATCATACCAGTAAAGGATACCGTTGGGTAGATGAAGCGACACTACGTGGTCTAGAACAAGGCTTACATCCTTATATAGCAGAAGTAATGAATGCTGCGCAATTATTTGACTCACCGTTTACAAATATAGACCGCACTTTTGAACAATAATTTTTTATTTCTTTTAGGTTCCATATACCACGCTTTAGCTAATGTTTTAACTAGTGGTATATGGATTAGCCCTTTAGGGCTAACCAAAAAGTGTTAGCTTTTTCTTCTTCTTTTATTCTCGAGGATTTGCACAGCGAAATCGGTGTAAAGTATGAGCTCATACTAGGCTGTCTGACTGTGACAACCATGTATGAGGTATGACAAATGACTAGACGAAGTTCTGAGATTAAAAGGTTTTCCCACAGCGTTGGGCAAAATTGGTATCACGTTGTGTTGATACCGCGAGGAAGATATCCTGTATTTGAGTAAGCTCATCAGCGAGATCTTGCTCTTCAATCAATCGATTGGATTTGTGCAAGACACAAGATTGATCTGTTTACCAAAGAAGTGATGGAAGACCATGTTCACCTCGGGGATAGGCCGTTCTTTATTTTGTTACTCCGTTGTATCTTTCAATTGCATTGTTGTTGTGTTCCAATCCGTATTTTTTGCACGCAATGGGAACACCTGCAATTAGTGTAGCGGTACGGAAAAATAATTTACTCCACGCTGCCTTGTAATTCCAAAATTTATCACACACAAAGGCAATCATTTTTCTTTCTTCCTTTGGCTTTTTCCGTTCACAATAATACCTTTCTAAAATTTGTTCTGAACACGTATTTTTAATTTGAGAAAGAAATTCAATACACTTCTTTTTTGTTCTTTTCTCGACGAAGAAATGAGCAGTTATATATTTTGTGACGCTGTCAATGCAATTGAGATCATAATGATCTTTTTTCAATTTCATGGGCACATATTTTTCATCAAAGTGTTGTCTTCCTTTCAATTTCGGCTTAACTATTTTGTGCACGGGATTTTAAAAAAACTTCATATTTTTTATGCCATTCACTGATAGTCCAAATACTCACTTTGACTTTGTCATGTTGCCAAAGATGATTTTTCACATTAAACAATGAAAAACCATCATTATACTGATGAACAGCACGAACAATATCTTTGGGTTTGTGCCTCATTCTTTTGAATCCATCATCTTCAACAAACCATTTTTTGCAGTCATGACAGAAATATTTTTGTTTTTTTCCAGAATCATTATGCCGAAAACCTTTTTTCACTACATGGTTGCTTTTACACCACTCGCATTTTATCACCATAACTATCGCCTCAAAACACCAGAAAAACGTTCAATTATTTAAAGATGACGTTAAGTTGAATAGTGTCTGTTAAGAATAATGTTTATATACTTTAATTCTTTATCTTTATTAATGGTAGAATTTGGGAGCGGGTATCATATGCCCATGGATAGGGAATATGGCCACCAAGTTCATGCTCATGATCACAGCCAGGCCAGTCCTTCTAACAATTCCACTAATGATGTTGGCGTAGGTATCAAGGATTTTGGAATGAGTTTAGCTCTTGGTCCAGTTCCCAACGTTCCAGCCGTGGGCGCAAAACTACGCGCAGGTATGAAGACTTTAGAAATAGGGTTTACCGGAAGCGGGAAAGGATCAGGACAATCGCAGACACCGGAGTATTATGGTAAAGCACAGCGAATTGCCTTAGAAGAAATTGGGAAAGCTAATGAAGTTAATTTTACCACTCACGCTTCTTTTGGTATCCAAGGATTAGCGGGAGCAGACCAACGGGGAAATTTTTCTAAATCAGCAAAAGAATTTACTTTACAAGAAATAAGAAGAGCTATCGAGTTTGCCGGAGATGTAGCTAAGGGCGGTCCTGTCGTTGTACATACGGGAGAATTTCACCGTCCAGTTACCGGAGCAGATTGGAATCAGGAAGGAGAAGATGCGGGAAAATTCAGGATGTTTGAAAAAGAAAAAGAACAGGAAACTTTCGGTGTAGTTGACCGGAGACTGGGCAATCTGATTGTTGAAGCGCATAAAAATAAAGCTGTTTCAAAGCCAGTGTGGTTGACAGCTAAAGCCGGAGAAGAATATGAAGATTTTGACGGCAAAAAAAGAACTGCCCAGAAAGGAGAACCAATATATGTTGATTATTTAGGAAAAAAAGTGCATCGGTATGAACGAGTTCCAGTATTTGATGAGAAGAAAGGAGAATTTCTGATTAAACAGTATAACTGGAAAGAAATGGGCGACCAAGCTAAAGAAATGGAGACGGAAGCGCGTGAAGAATGGCAGGAATGGAAGAGAGCCAGCCCAGTAGAAAAAGAAAAAATAAAACAGAAATCAATGTGGGTGAGATTTTTGCGGGACGATATTGTTGATCCCGAGAAAGAAATTAAAATTCGGCCAGAGGAAGCATACGTCGTTGCTGCGCTGGAAACACAGATTGGCAATGCCAAAGGTTGGGCGTATAATTACAGCCGTGATTTTGATGAGCATGTAGAAAACGTTAAGAAATTGCGCAAAGCTCTGGATTTTTATGAAAAGTTAGAGAAAGAAACAGATCCAGAGGAGCAGTGGAAATTGAAACGGCAGGCTCAAGGTCTTGCTGAAGGTTTAGTTCCTTCTGATGCAAAAATGCCTTCTGAAATCATCAAGCGCCAATTGGCGACTTTTGAAAGCCATATTAAACAAGCTCAAGAAAGTGCAGCAAGCCAGTTTGCCCAAGCAGCAGAACAGCAAGAAACTATCAAGCACATTCAAAGTGCAGAAACTTATGCCTTGGAAGAAGCATATGATTCGTATGCGCAGGCAGGGATCAGCGCTATGCGCCAGTCGGAAAAAATGCAGCGCGCGGGTAAATTAAATAGGCCAATTGCTATAGCAATGGAAAACTTGTTCCCGGAAAGTTATGGCGCACATCCAGATGAACTAATAAAACTAGTTTTAGAAAGTCGAAAAAAAATGGAAAAAGTTTTGCAGGAGAAATATAAGATCTCGCAAAAGGAAGCGCATGAAAAAGCGCAGCAGCACATCACCGCAACTATCGATACTGGGCACGTTAATATGTGGAGAAAATACTGGGTCGGTAATCCTAACAAAACTATTGAAAGTAATGATAAGGATTTTGATGAATGGATTGTTAAGAAGATGGGTGAGATGGCCAAGAAGAATGTGGTCGGCCACGTACACCTTGATGATAATTATGGTTATCATGATGACCATCTTGCTCCGGGAGAAGGAAATGCGCCAATTAACAAGATGGTTAAAGCTTTGAAAGATAATGGTTACAAGGGAGAATTGATTGTCGAACCTGGCGCAGATTGGACCACTGACGTTTCCGGATTCAGCAGCGTCATGAAAACCTGGAAATTATTTGGCAGTCCCGTTTATGGGGCGGGATCAGGCATGCGCGGAAGAGGCTGGGGCAGTCTTGGTGAAGGATATCTCGGCGTAGGACATCCCCCTTATTTTGTCTTCGGCGGCTATTCTCCGTCAGAAGATTGGACGCTTTGGAGCGGTGTGCCGCTGGAGTAGAGTAAAGTTTATAAGATAACCCTTTTTTTTAATTCTATGCCTGATGATATCTCTGATAAAAAAATAACTGATGGGAAAAGAAGACTGCCTTTGTATTCTGCTGCAGAAGCTCATTTTAAATTATCAAGAATGAATAGCAATTGTTATGAGCTTTACGCATTTGATAAATTACCTGGTGATGAAGAAATAACTGGAGATGATAAAGGCATTCTTAATGTTCCGGCGCACGATTACCTGCTTAGAGGCCTTATTGCCATGAAGCGGGCAGAATTAGCTGGTAGCAAATCTGCTGAAGAAATGTTTTTTGAAAGAGCTCGTGCAAGTTTTCAGATGTCGTTGAAAGCAAAACCAGATTATCTCTGCGCTTTTAGATTCTTAATGGATGTTTCCGAGAGGCTAGGATTAGAAGATGAAGTTGAAGAGATGAAATACGCTGCGCAGATTAACCATAATATGAATCATGAATGTCCTTTTCTAAACCCCTCTTACCTTAGTGCTGAAGAACTTGTAGATATTGTAAAAAGATCTCAAACTATTGTTGAAGAAGGGGCTCTGCTTAGAGATCAATATAAAATTATGCGGAGCAGAGGTTAGAAAAATAAGTGAATACAAAAATCTAAATCAACGATTACATTCTGAAGGATATGAAATTGTTGGTGTTTATCTTGGTTCTACGCTTCCTGAAGGTTTAACTAAGTTATCATTGGATATTGCTCGAGGAAAATACCAATGCCTCAAAATTGTTCCTGCTGATTTAGCCATGCAAGGAAGTGATTGGACTCCCGTAGAACAGTGCCATGTCGTTTATGCAATGCCTAGCGAAACAGAAAAAAAAGATCGTGAAGGAAAAGGCATTACTGCCATTCTTACTGCTATTCTATGTAAACATAAAGATGGCGGAGATGAAGAATATGTTCCCATTCACGTTTAATTTTTCAGATTATTTCGCCTCTATTTGATGACAAAATTTTTTCAAATTATTGGCTGTTAATCCGTAAGATTTTTAAATGAACCCCAGGTTAGTAGTGAATTGAGGGGTAGAACGAGGAGTTGAAAATTAATGTTTAGATTGTTTTTTACACCGGAATGGTTTAATGGATTTGATTTATTATTTGATAGTATCGGCTTAGTTGTAGCAATGCTTATTGCCGCTTACAGCTGGCGCGTGTATAAATTCAACCAGGAAAATAGGTTCGCCTATTTCTCTTTAGCTTTTTTATTAGTCTCATTAAGCTTAGCTTTTAAGATATTTACCAGCGGAGTATTATATTATTTCCCCGTAAGGGAAACTGTGGCTCAGGTAATAGGCTCAGCTGCCGGTCCAAGATTAAGATATTCAGCTCTTTTTTACCGAGCAGGATTCTTTTTCCAGATGGCTTCCATGTTAGGAGCTTGGTTAGTAATATTTTTTGTTTCACAAAAATCTCGAGCAAGACTTACTAAATTTTATGAATTAAGCCAGATCGGGTTGTTTGTATATCTGTTGCTGTTAATTTCGGTTATCAGTAATTTCAAGTATGAGGTATTTTATTTGACCTGTTCAGTGCTGCTAAGCCTGATTGTGCTGAATTACTATAAAAATTATTTAACTACCGAGAAAAAAAGTGTGTTCAAAGTAATGACTGCATTTTTGTTTATTTTGGCCGGGAACATATTTTCTGTTTTCGTGTTCCTGCGGAATGGTTCTTATGTAGTAGGAGAAGTATTGATACTGATTGGATTTTTGATATTGTTGCAGACTTATCGGGCAGTGGTGCGCAGGTAAACAGAAAATGGCAGTTAGACGATCACGATTGGAACTGGTCTTTGACATCCTCTTAGCTATTCAGAACAAGGGCGGGAAGATTAAGCCAACTCATCTGATGTATAAATCAAATTTATCCCACAAATTACTTAACGGATATCTTGAAGAACTGCTTCAGAAGGAATTAGTTATTCTGGAAGAAGAGCCGGTCAAGAAGAAAAAACGCCCTTTGAAAGTAGTCAGGATTACTGACAAGGGATTGTCATTTTTGGCTGAGTTCAGAAGGATGCGCGAGTTCACGGATGCGTTTGGATTGTGATTGGGAATATTATGATATTAGGGTTATGGTATTATGGTGGAAATTAAAATGAATGCAAAAGGATTGAGAGAAATTGTTTTGGCGGGTGTGTTGTCGTTAGGAGTCGCAGGATGCGATAAACCAAGTGAAACCAGTGATGACTGTGCTGAAATTAGAAATGAATGTCATGGCTTGGAAAACCAAAATCGGGAAATTTACGATCGATGCCAGGAGATATATAAGGGATATTGGAAATGTTTTGACATTGAAGACGAGGAACTTAAAAACCACTGTTTTCTGGAAGTTCTCACAGAATATAATAAGTGCGAAGATGAGAGAGCAAAATTAATTCCTTTGATTGATGATTGTTGGAATAGGTATAATGACTGTTTTGACAGAAAGTGACTGTCAAGTGCCATTTTAGTTATGAAAACTTCCCTGATAATTTTATGCTAATCTTTTTATTATAACTTATTTTTTACCATTCTATTATGCCAACTAATGAAAAAATAATTGTCGGGCTTGACAGATTTCTCAATCATTGCACCCACTCCCGCACTGGACAACCCCGGCTAGACTATATAAACTAGTTATTTTCTAAGCTTAAGGCGATGAAAATAACTAATAAAGAAATAGCCGAATGTGTTGGGCTTTGGTTAGCGGAAGGAGATAATAAAACAAATTACGAAATCACTTTTACCAATAATTGTTTCGATTTAGTTATATTGTTCCATGGTGTAATTAAATCCATTTATGGTATAAAAAAATTTAGACCACGATTGTATTCTTATTCTAAAAATAAAGGGAATTTAATGGTTTTGGAAGGTGTTATATCAAGAGATTATATTGATTCTAGAGCTAGAAAACCTTATTACATTTATCGTCTTGGATCAGTAAAAGCAATTTCCAATTGGAAGAAGTTAGTAATGGAATATAAAAATAGTTATGAATACAGTTTGGATATTCTTCGTGGCTTCTTTGCTGGAGAAGGAAATATTAAAGTTGGAGAAAGAAATAAAATAATTAGAATTGCTCAAAAGCAACCAGTTGAATTTGTGAATAAAATTTTGGATAATTTAGACGTTCATTATTCTTTTAGTTTTCAAGGTCGTTCTTACATCATTTGGGGCAGAGAAAGCTGGGATAAATTAGCTAAAATACAATTAGCAGATTTACATCCTGATAAAAAGAATAAATTTTGGAAAGCGTATCTTGGCTTCAAACAATATCATTATAGTCATAATTTTTTGAAAGAAGAAGTTTACAAGGTACTTACGAAACCGTACACAGCTTTCACTCTTTCAAAAACTTTTAACAGAAGTCAAGCTCGTCTTTGCGATGTTCTAATGGAACTTAAAGAAGAACAGAAAATTAATAATTTTATCGTAATAAGTAAGTCTTATTGGATAAGAAATGACCAAAATATTGTTATTATCTCTTCTGTTAAACAAAACTATTTAAAGTTACTAGAAAATTATAACAAAACTAGCTATTTTGCACGAGAAATGCAAGTGTGCTGGAAATCAGCTCATCGGAGATTGAACGAGTTACAGAGATTAGGTTTGGTTTCTTTTGAAAATGGAAAATGGGTAAAACTTTCAACGGAAAAGAAAATAGTAGTACTGGAAGAATAATTGTGGGTTTGGACGAAGCTGGAAGTGCGTTCTAGCTCTTTGCTAGGGCTCTCCAAGAGGCCCAGTCTTAGGCCCATTAGTCATGGCAGCGTTAGCTGTAAAAGAGGAAAATATCAAGAAGCTGGAATGGATGGGTGTCAAGGACAGCAAGCAATTAAGTGCGGAAGTGCGAGAAGAATTATTTGACCGCATCCGCGAAGTAGTAGAAGATTTCCGCATTGAAATGATTGAGCCGGATGCCATCGACTTGTCGGTAGACGGCGGCAATTCGAACCTGAACTGGCTGGAAGCAGATACTTCTGCCAGGATGATTTCTGAACTTAACCCAGACCTGATTATTGTCGATTGTCCCAGCCCCAATATTCCTGCTTACAAAAATTATTTTGCTTCCAAATTAAGCCAGGCCGTCCGAGAAAAAGCGCAGCTGATTATCGAACATAAAGCAGACGTGAATTATGTTGTTGCCTCAGCAGCTTCAATAGTCGCTAAAGTGATCCGTGATAGGCAGATAGAACATATTAAATCAGAGATTGGAATTGATTTCGGTTCCGGGTACATGAGCGATCCCAAGACACAGGAATTCCTGAAGAAACATTACAAGAATCATTCTCATCTATTTAGGAGAAGCTGGCAGTCATATAAAACAGTGGAAGGGAATGCCCAGCAGAAGAAGTTAGGGGAATTTTAGTGATGAGCAATTAATCGTGTCTGTTATACTGCAGCAAAATAAAAAAAAAAAAAAAATAAATTTATGCAAACACTTCCTTTACCCTGCTATTTAAAAGAAGATATCCTCCAATTGCAAGGTTCAGTGCAAGACCTAAGATATTGCCTGCAATATCCCCTTGGATCATAAAACTTACTGCAGTAAGGATTCCTAATCCTGCAAAGATTATTGCAACAATTCTTGCCCAAGGTTTTACTCTTCCTAAATTTCTTCCAACAAAGAAGCCAAGAACACCTAAACCTATCATTATAATGCCGCCTACAACAAATAATCCAGCACCAAATAATCCCAGCAATGGAATTTGCTCTGTTAGAGAACCCATCATTCCAGCTCCGAAAAGGAAAAGTAAACCAAAAATAACCCCAAGAACTGCACCAATATAATACATAACTGAAATTACTTTGACTCCAGTAGGAACTTGTTTCTGTTTTTCATTCACCATTTTTTTACCTCTTTTCATTTCTTTTGATTCAAATTTTTAATCTGTAATGGGGTCTATTTATATTATAACTGATCCTTTTGGAGCTTTATCCATCCAGACAACAATTTCCTTCATCATTTTTGAAACTTGTGGTTCATTCTTGACAAGAATAGTAATATAATCTACAAAATCTTTTTCCTTAAGTTTATCGTATAACTTTGGGAGGTTGATTTCATATTTCTGAATAATTTTGATGCCTTCATCACAGAATTCATCTGTAAATGCTTTTGTCTTCTTCATTTCTTCAACCTTTGCTTCTATCTCTGGCTCGGCTTTTGTGAATTGCTGAATAATATCTTTTGCCATCTTCTCGATTACAATCTGTAATTTTTGATGCATTTTCTTAACCTCGCTTTTGTGATGGGTTTTCCCCCCCTTTTTTGTTGATGTTTCTACTTGAGTTCCGCCTACCTCCGTGGTCGAAGCTCCAACAAAGTCATCTAACACTTCACCAACAGCAGTCACCACAATAGTACCCATAATCATAGAACTATTTAGGATAATGTTCATCGTTTTCTTAACCTTCTCATCAGTTACCATTTTTTCTCCATTGGGTCGGAAGGGTTTCACTAAATTCCTTCATCGGCTGAACATTGAAAAGTATGTTCATATTTTTCTTAAGTTTTTCATCTTTTTTTATTATTTAAAACCGATTTGCAGATTATTTTGCCGGCCACTTGAAGTTCGCAGTAACTTTTGGCTTTGCTTTCCCTTCGGCATTTCTAGTAATAAGCAGTATTCCAACGTGATTCGGTTTGCCATCTTTTTGATAAACGCTGATTTCAATCTGCCTGGGGTCTTCATTAGTCGGCTTGAAGTTAAATCCCCAGATAAAAAAATCTTTTCCGGCTTTTTTTGTCTTAGCGGATTCTTTTTCTATCACTACCGGATCCATAACCGTTCCTGCAGTCTGGTTGCCTTTGATATAAACAATCCACTTACCTGTTTTAACATCAGTCTCCTTATATGCAAGATAAGAATAAATCTTGTTAATCTTATCATCTCCTGAAGATACATAAACTAACTTCTTATATTTTTTTGCCGCGCTGTCCGATGGCATAAACAAATCAGTCATTTTTATTCACCTCTTATTTTAATAATCATCTTATCTTTGACCTCTTAATCATTTAGTAGTCGATACTTCTATATATTCTTTT
>CAYRMP010000025.1:0-354 GCA_964425545.1 uncultured Methanosarcinales archaeon
TTTTTGTCTTTGAGTTCCTTAATTTTTTTAGTGATTATTTTAAGGGTGTCGAGTGAAGGGAGTGAAGTGTTAAAAATGTCTCCAGCGAAGAGAATGAAGTCAACCTGATTTTCCATGCATTGATCTATAGCGGTAAGGAATGCTTTGATAGAGAGATCCCGCATTTTAGGCTCTCTCCATGAGCCAAGATGCAAGTCTGCTAGGTGGGCGTATTTCATGGAAGAGCTGGAGAAGCGATATTTTTATGGATTGTGGTAGTGCTTTAACATAATAAGTAATCTGCATTATTCACCACCAAATGGTTATTATCTTACGAAGGTTTATAAATAGCACAGCAGAAAATCGTATTATGGA
>CAYRMP010000025.1:364-1006 GCA_964425545.1 uncultured Methanosarcinales archaeon
TTGGGCCTTTCAGAAAATACCTTGCAGGCCTTGCAGAGAAAAGGATATACTGTCCCGACGGAGATCCAGCGAAAAGCTATCCCCTTGCTGTTAGAAGGAAAACAAGATATCATCGCGCAATCACAAACCGGTACTGGCAAGACTGCCAGTTTTGCCCTCCCTATCATAGAAAAAATCAGAGAAAATGCCGGGCATGTGCAAGCGATCATCCTGACGCCTACCCGCGAATTGGCCTTACAGGTAGCTAAGGAATTCGAATCTTTGATGGGAAGAAAGCGGTTGCGGGTCCTAGCCGTGTACGGCGGAGCTTCAGGTTCAGAGCAGCGGGATAGGTTACGCCAGGGTATTGATATTGTCGTGGGAACGCCTGGGCGGGTTATTGATCAATTAGAGCGAAGAAGCTTGAACTTATCGCTGGTCTCTTTTGCAGTTTTGGATGAAGCGGACGAAATGTTAAATATGGGCTTCTTAGAAGACATTGAAACTATTTTGAAAAGCACTAATGCCAAGAAAAGGATGCTCTTATTCTCTGCTACTATGCCTAAACCAATCATTGGTATCGCTAGAAAATTCATGCATGATCCAGTCATCCTGGAAATTGCAAGACCGCAACATGCTCCTTCATTGACAGAACAGATTTAT
>CAYRMP010000025.1:1016-15559 GCA_964425545.1 uncultured Methanosarcinales archaeon
TGCGCAGGGTTCTGGATATCACTAAAGACTTTTATGGCATTGTTTTTTGTAAAACTCGCGCTGATGTAGATGAGCTTAGCCGCAAATTAATGAATGCCGGATATAGCGCTGCGGCTATTCATGGTGATATTTCTCAGGATCAGCGGGAAAAGATCCTGCAATCTTTCCGGATCAAGAAAATTACTGTTTTAGTGGCTACTGATGTTGCTGCTCGCGGTATTGATGTAACTGATCTTACTCATGTGGTAAATTATTCCTTGCCGCAAAGCGCGGAATTATATGTGCATAGGATCGGGAGAACCGGCAGAGCAGGTAAAAAAGGGATCGCTATCACGTTTGTCATCCCTTCAGAAAAAGGAAAATTCCGTTTTATGGAGAAGCGCATCCAAAGCCAGATCCAGCGCCGGGAAGTTCCATCCATCGATGAAGTAAAAGCGATGAAGGGTGAGCACTTAAAGTTGGAACTGGATACTATTCTAAAAGCAGATGCTTCAGGCAAATACACTGCCCTGGCTAAGGAAATTTTGATCAGCAACCCACCGGTACCGGTAGTCGCTGCGCTGCTCAAAAAAATATTCCAGTCCGCAGAAAAAGAAAGCTATGCAGAGATCCAGAAAGCGACTTACGAGCAGCGGGATGATCGTCGTGAGCGCCGCGGAGATGGGCATCGCTCTGAGAGGCGGCCACCATGGCATAACAAACGTAAAAGAGGAAGACGTTAATGGCCAGAATAACAGTGCGCGGACATGAATTTAATGAACTGGCGATTAAGGATTCGTATGATAGAAGAGCCTTGCAGTTCAAGAATAATATTATCGCTGCTTTAAAGAAGATAGGTCTTACCGAAAATGATATTGATATAGAGCTGCCTCGGATCGCCAGGTTGCGGGGGACTGCAGCCGCTTCTTGGTATTTTGACGGTAGAAACATGTATTTGAGCTATAAAAACGGAGCTACTTTCGTCCAGAACTTGTATGTCGTTTCTAAAGTGATCGAAGCGGAAGTGGCTGCTTTATTAGCTGGAGAAAAAATGCCAGAGGACTTTGTACGTGATTTCGTAGAAGATCGTGATGTAGAGATCCAGCGGAAAGAAGCCAGGAAGATTCTGGGCGTGGAAGAAAATTGCATTGACATCGAAGTAATCAACAAGAGCTATAAACAATTGGCTAAGCAGCAGCATCCTGATTTAGGCGGTGATCTGGAGAAGTTTAAAGAGATCAATAATGCTCATAAGATGTTGAAGAGAGAGTTGTGTTAGGGAAGATTCTCTGCTTTTTTAATTTCTAAATCTCTTCTGGCTAATAAAGTTTTAAAATTTTCATCAAAATATTTATTCACTTTTGGCTTTATGTAAAACGATGTGATTAGGATTGACACAATTAAAAGTCCGAAAAAAATTATATAAATTAGGTAAACTGGTATGGGCCACCAACGTTCATATATCCATGCAACGAATAAAAAGCCCCACATTAAAACAACAAAAATAATCTCTCCAGATAAAAAGGTAATGATGCGTTTTTTAAGCGTGAAGCGTTTTTCTTTAAAAAAGATGGTCTGCACATATGCAAAGATATACTGTACTAAAGGCATTGTAAACATTATAAAAAATAAAAATCCCATGACTAAATAAGGGCTTTTAACAATTAAATTTGGAATTCCAAAAGAAATTAAAGAAAGCATTGTTGCAAAGACAAAAATCATAAGACCAAAAATGGTAGTATCTAAGGTTCCTAAATTTATAGATTCCTCTATTTCCTCTAATCTTCTTAGAATTTTATCTTCTGTTTCCACTATTTTAATTTAATCTATCGTGTTTATATAATCTTCCATTTCCTCTCCAAAACCTTTATAAAAAGCATCTCTTTTGAAGATAATACATAGGAAGGCGGAAACAGGGAGTAAAGTATTCCTTAAAAATATCCAACTCATTCTGTTTCAAATTGTTCTAACAAACTGTTAGCGATTTTTGCCGAGAGAAGCAATGCTTTTCTTGCATCACAAAATTCTAAGCATCACTGCTTACTGGTTTTTGTGGCTTCCAGGAGAAAAAAAATGAATTTCGAAGAATTAAATATAAGGCCGGAAATAGTCAAAGCTCTCACTGAGCTGGGTCTAGTTGAGGCAACCAACATTCAGGTAAAAGCTATCCCCATCATCAAAGAAGGGATTGATCTGATTGGTATTTCTAAAACTGGTTCAGGTAAGACTGCCGCTTTTGGTATCCCCCTTTTGGAAAAAATTATTCCAGGTAAAGGGCTGCAGGCAGTAGTCTTAGCGCCTACTAGAGAACTGGCAGTGCAAATTTCCAGCGAATTAGCAAAATTCGGGAAATATTTACACTATCGCATCGCTACTATCTACGGCGGAGTTTCCTTAGAACCGCAAGTACAAGAATTGACTCGGGCAGAAATCTTAGTAGGAACGCCGGGAAGAGTACTTGATCATCTCAACAGGCGGACTCTTGACGTAACTAAAGTGCAAACTTTTGTTCTCGATGAAGCTGATAAAATGGTCGACATGGGTTTCATTCAGGATGTAGAAATCATCTTGAAAGGAGCGCCACGGGAACGACAGATCCTGCTATTTGGAGCTACTATTTCTACCGAGATAGATAAACTGCGGAATAAATATATGAATGAACCGCAGACTGCTGAAGCTGAAACTTATGTAGAAGAAGATCTGCTTAAACAACAATATTATACGGTTGATTACCGCCAAAAGTTTTCTTTGTTAGTGCATCTATTGAAAACAGAGCATCGCGGCAGAGCAATTATTTTCTGCTCAGCCCGATCAACTGTAGATTTAGTTGCCAAAAATCTGCACAAGCAGGGCATTGATGCAGAAGCAATCCACGGAAAACTTACTCAAACTAAAAGATTAGGTATCATTGGCGATTTCAACAAAGGTAAAATTGACTTGATCGTAGCTTCATCCGTTGCGGCGCGAGGATTACATATTGATGACGTAACCCACGTCTTTAATTATGATCTTTCCCAAGATCCGCAGGAGTATCTGCACAGAGTAGGAAGAACTGCTCGTGCCGGAAAAGAAGGAAAAGCAATAACCTTGCTTTCAGAACGAGATTTTCAGCAATTTTCCCAAATCTTGAACCGGTACAGGCTTAAAGTCGAAGAGACACCTTTGCCGGATTTTCCGCGAGTTCCTTTCGATGCAAGCAGATCACATTCTGACGGCGGATTCAACCGGCGTTTCGGACATCATTCCAGAGACAGCCATCATGGTGGAGGCCATTCGCGTGGCGGATACGGCGGCGGAGATTCTCGCCGAGATTCCTACGGCGGTTCTTCACGCGGAAGTTCATATGGTGGTTCCTCACGGGGAGATTCCGGAAGTTCATACGGATCTTCAAGCAGGGACTCTTATGGCTCTTCACACAGTAGAGCTCCTCGATCACGAGAGATGACTCGAAGAAGGGATTAAATTTTTTAAATATTTTTTTTAATATTTATCTTACCATTTATCTTCTCAATTCGTCCCTTTATCTCTTAGACAGAACTTAAATTCTTTTAGCGATATAACTTAGAATGATTTGCCGAAGCTCAGGGTGTGGGATAGCTATCCCGCTTGCCCATCGTTCAATAGTACTATCTGCAACCTGAAATTCCGTTGCCATCTCTAAAACAGGAAGATTATATTCATCCAGAGCAATTTTAACTGCACCTGAAAAATACTCTGGAGTGGCCGGATTAGGATTGCTTACATTATACTTTTCAAAAAACTTATCAATTTTATTATTTAAGTTTTCCATAACTGTAAAAAAGAATTTAACTTTATATTTCTTTTGTAGATTTAAATTTTACTCCATTGTCACACTCTTTCTATGAATTCTCGTAAACTTGCCTGAACTTCTTTTCCGTATTTAGTTAATTCATTGTCACTATCTAAAATGCCATTCTCTTTCAACTTTCCAATAACAGTATTTGAAGTCTTTGTTCCTTTCAATAAAAACTGAGCGCAACCAGTGTTAAACAATCTTTCTTGTAGTAATTTTCTTCTTTTTGGATAGTATTGGAAGATCTTGTCTTTAAGGAAAGGCATGTTTTTGATAATCTCTAAGGAGCCGATAAAAATAACACCTTTGTTACCGCCTTCTTTCCTTGCCCGAAATTGAAATTTTGTGTATTTCATGATTTCACTTAGAATTTCTAATTCTCTTAGATTAGAATGAATCATTAAATGTCCGCTTCTTACACCGACAGAACCATCTCCTTCTAAGGTTCCAAGAATAAAATCTAAAGCAAGTTTTGAATCATTATTCTTTTTAATATAATCAAATAAATATTTCAATAATTTATTGTAGTAAATCTGACTTAATTGCCTATGTTCTTTCAAAACTAAGGAACCAAAGGGGTTGGTCTTTCTTGAATATCCGCAATCTGAATGGATAACTCTTGTTCTTTTTTCTTCGATTTCTAGGTCTACTTCTTCCTTCCATTTGTTGGTTAATCTTTTCTTTAGTGTTTCAGTTTCTTCATCTTTGGTATCTGTGAAAGAGATATTTGGTACAATTTTATGATCTCTAATGAGGTGATCATGCAGCTTTAGGTAATATCTTGCTTGTTCAAATGTAGAAGCACAAATTCCCCAGTCCACGCCTCTCTTAGTGCCATCGGCAAAATAGCATCCTAAATAATGAGCGATTTCCTTTAGATCAAAGTTTGTTCTTATTACAATAGGTACTCTATTCCCATAATACATAACCATGTTATTTTCATCTACAAAAGCATAATTGAAATCTTTGATTGCATCAGCTAGTTTTTTAGAAATGTTATATCTATTTCTTGAAAGGATTGATTCTATAGAAAAAACTCCTTCTTTATGTCTTAATTTTGGATTAAACATACAAAAATATTCTGTAGTGCTACTTTTTCGCCTGATCTTAACTTGACAAAATTCTTTATAACTTTTCTTATCGATGATTCCTTTTACTAAAATTATCTCATTTTGCTTTAGCTTTAATTCTATCGCATCTTTTTGCGGGAGATATATTCTGCCATCGTAAGAAAGTTTAGTGAAGAATCCATCTATTTTAACCAGCACTATTGGTACCTTTCGATCAAGTAGATTATTCTTGTTTGCAACTGATGCTGGAACATAAATGCCTTCTTTGTGATGGCTCCGTAGTTTAGCAAAGAAAATGATGTTATTATTAGGTAGTTTGATTGTTACCTTTAATTGTTGACCAATATTAAATTTATTCTGATGTTCCTTAAGTAGATAGATAAAACCAACACCTCTTTTATTGTACTTTATGATATTTGATTTGAATATTATTTCCACACAATTAAACTTTGTGAAATAATATTTAAATCTTTCTTAATAGTATAAAAAATAAATGGGTTTTTTGGTTTATCTACTCAACTGTAACGCTTTTTGCAAGCGACCTTGGGTAATCCGGATCATGGCCCCTATATTCCGCAATATAGTATGCAAACAATTGCAGAGGAATAGTACACAGTAATGGATATAATATCTCTTCTGCTTTTGGAAGGTAAATTATATCGTTGCTTACTTTTTTGATTTCTTGATCGCCTTCAGTAGCAATAGTGATAACTTTTCCTTCTCGTGCTTTAATCTCTTCGATGTTACTGAATGTTTTGGCATAGACCGAATCGCGAGGACATATCGCGAGAGTAGGCATCTCTTCAGAAACCAGAGCAATTGGTCCGTGTTTCAATTCTCCGGCGGGATAAGCTTCCGCGTGGATGTAAGAAATTTCTTTCAGCTTTAATGCGCCCTCTAATGCTAACGGAAAATTTCTGTTTCTGCCGATATAAAGAAAGTTTTGGTAAAGATAATATTTTTGCGCCAGCTGTTTGATCTCTTCGTGCTTGGCAAGAACTTCTTTTATTTTAGATTCTATTTCTATTCCTCGACTATCAAATTCTTTCCCAGCCAGATGGAACGCTAGTTTGTACATAATGATTAATTGCGAGATAAAAGCTTTTGTTGATGCTACTCCTATCTCTGGTCCAGCTCGAGTGTAAATTCTTTCATCAACTTCACGAGCAATAGTGCTGTCTACGACATTTACTATTCCCAGCGTTTTGGCGCTTTTTTCTTTAGCTAAGCGCACTGCTGCCAGGGTATCGGCGGTTTCCCCGCTTTGCGAGATGACTATGACTAAATCTTCTTTGTTGAGAAGCGGTTCTTTGTAACGGAATTCTGAGGCGATTTCGTAGATGACTGGAATTTTTGCTACTTCTTCAATGATATATTTTCCCACTGAGCCGGCATAGCTCGCTGTTCCACACGCCACTACACTGTTCCGCGAGAAATTTCTACTTGCATTAATAGGGACTTTAAGCGTTTCTCGGATCACTTCCGGCTGTTCGAAGATTTCCTTGAGCATGAAATGTTTGTATCCCTGTTTCTGCGCTTTTTCTAAAGTCCAGTTGACTTCACGTACATCTAAAGGTTCTTCTTGGCCCTGAAAATTAAACACTTCTACTTTCTCTTTAGTTATTCTTGCTATCTGAAAATCATTGAGGTAGACGGCCTCTCGAGTATGTTCAATAATGGCGGAAACATCAGAGGCAAAGAAGTTTTCTTTATTTCCTTTGCCGATAACTAAAGGGCTTCCGTTTCTAGCGCCAATAATCTCTTGAGAATCATTTTGAACAACGCAGAACGAATATGCTCCCTGCAGTCTCTTGATGGTTTTTAGAACCGTATCTTTAAGATTTCCGTTATAATTTTTTGCAATTAAATGTACCATCACTTCAGAATCAGTGTCTGAGGAAAATAGCACCCCTTGATTACGCAGTTCTTCTTTTAATTCCAGATAATTTTCAATGATGCCGTTATGTACTACTGCAAAGCGGTTTGATTGATCCGTAAAAGGATGGGCGTTTCGATCAGAAGGAATTCCGTGAGTGCTCCAGCGGGTATGAGCAATACCCATCGTACCTTGAAGTTTAGGTACTAATTTTAGATTTTCTACTCTGCCTTTTTTTTTGCTGATTCTTATAGTGTCGTTAGAGATGATGGCTACTCCAGCAGAATCATATCCTCGGTATTCAAGTTTTTCTAATCCTGAAATGAGAAGGTCATTTGCCTCTTTTTCACCAATATAACCTACAATACCGCACATCTTAAGTAAATGGCTTTATTTTTGCTTTAAGAAGATTGTGAATTCTGAGTAGGGAAGAAAGATTTTCAGTGTTTCTTCTTGGGGTGTTTAACTATTTTGATTAACTTTATCCCTGCGGCAATAAGCCAGACTGCATTTAGCGCTAAAAAAGGCCAGCTTTGCAGAGCATAAGCGTAATACATCAATAGTCCAGAACCAACGATGTTGAGGAGATTATATGGTGTTGTTTCAGAATTTAATTTTTTATAAAATTCGTCTAACAAAAAAGCACTAAGAATACAGATTACACCAATGATTCCGGCTGCCAAGATCATTTTTTTCTCCTAGTTTGCTTAGCCAAACTGATGAAATGTTCTCCTAAGTGTTTTACTAAGGTTTTTTGTTTTCTTGATGCCGAAAGGAGAGCTTGCAGATGTTCTTTGTGAGGCAGGTGCATAAAATTTACTGCCTCTTCTAAAGGCGCTTCCTTTTGCACTAAATCGTTAATGTGTTGATATTTGTAAGTAAGAGATTTGATATTTTTTTCCAGATATTTTATGTCTTGGATAAGGCATTTAGTGTTCAAAAATTCATCCTGCAAAAGCAGTTTGGTGATATAACCTGCTTTAGTATTATTCCCATTAAGAGCGGTAAGTTTTAATTCAATCAAATATCTGGCATATTCCTGCAGTTTTTGGTTTACGACCTGGGCTTGCTCTATCTCCTTAAATTTTTGCTGGAAAGCAAATAATTTGTCGTTAATTTCCTGTTTCTTGTTTTCCGGAATTTTTTGCAGAAAAGGAAGGTTTTTGTTAGTGTTGATCCTAATTGGTTTTACCCAATTCTGCTGGAATTTCTGCAGATGTTCAGAAAGATTGGGAAGGGCACAGGTCTCTTTTTTTAGTTCACGCAATTCCATAGGAGAAAGAAGGGAAATATGTATATAAATTATTTCTTTTTGAGATTCAAAATCCCATGATCTATTCATAACTTCTTCATAATCTTTCTCAATTCAATAGGCAAAACAGCTTATAGTAATGGTGAATTATTTTCGAATATTTGTTCACAATTATAGATAATTTCTGTGATGAAGTTACACTTTTTTGTCGAAATTTTCTAATAAGACCATTGCGTTTGGCAACATAATTAGTGCAATTGTCTATACTAATAGCAGATGTGTGTAAAAATAGTCGAATATTTAACACATTAGCTATACACGAAGAAGCCAAAAAGCTCAGTACCTTAGATATTGCATCTTAGAAATTGCAATATCAACCGTTCATCAAAAGTGACACTTTTTTCCATGATGGAATCGCTAAAATTTTCAGCTATTTCCTGCAGTTCGGCCTGGTATAGGTGATTTACTGCTCCTCTTCCTCCGGCAGCTACTAAGGTATCAATTCTTCTTTTTCCAAGACCATAAGGGCTGGTCATACCGCTGATTCCGCGGAAAAATCCAGCAAATTCAAGTTCCGTTCTGCGTCGAAATAAAGAAACCTTAGATAGAATATCCGCGGGGTAAAATTGTTCTAATTTATATTCTACCCAAGTAGCATCTCCTTCTAATAATCTGTCAATAAAACGACGTAAATTTTTAGCCGATTCATCTTCCACTTGTTTAAAATGTTCTATAGAAAACTGAGCATGGTGCATTAGTTCATGTCCTAAAATGATTTTTAAAGTATGTTGAGATAATAACGGTGGAATTGTATTTTTGTAAACCATAATCTTTTTTTCAGTAGTGTTATAAGCTGCACCTGCGTTGTAACTATGGAAGCTATCTGTAACTTCAAAACTCAAATCACCAAGGGGCACTTTTAAACCACTAATCTCTTCCACACGAGCAGCAATTTCCGGAATATCTCGTTCTAATTTACAATAATTTACTCTCATAACTGATATTTTCTATTATGTGGTTTAAAAGAATTATGTATATGCCATAAATCCGGTAATTATGGCGACTTAACCAAACCCAACCAAAACCTAGCAGAAAATTGCTAATCTTCTCGGATTTATAAAATTGAAAACGGATTTTTAGAAACCTTTATAAATCCAAGCTCAAAATAAGAGTAAAACAGTCTATTCATAACTCCAGGAGGGTTTCGTATAATGTTCTACAAAGTCAAGGTCAAGGATTATATCAGGGTTCCGCCTAAAATGTTCGGCTTAGGACGCAGGGACGCAGTATTGCAGAATATTAAAACAACCTACGAAAATTTTACTTCTAAAGAATTAGGTTTTGTAGTTAACGTCATAGACGTGGCAGATATTAAGGAAGGAGTTATTGTTCCAGGGGATGGAGCAGGTTATTTTGAATCAGATTTTGAATTATTGACTTTCAGGCCAGAAATGAATGAATTAGTCTATGGGACAGTCCGCGATATTACTGATTTTGGTGCGTTCATTGACATGGGCGGTGTAGAAGGAATGGTACACATCTCTCAAAGTATGGACGATTATGTTTCTTTCAGCAAGGAAAAAGTATTGCAAGGAAAAAAAACCGGGCATTCTCTTAAAGTAGGAGACAAGTGCAAGGCTCGTATTATCGCTATCAGCTATAAAGATGTAAATAATCCTAAGATCGGCTTGACCATGCGTCAGGAGGGTTTGGGTAAATTAGAATGGCTGGAACAGCCCCAAGCAGTAGCAGCTAAAGAAACAACAAAGAAAGAGGAGAAGGAGAGTAAATAAATCATGGCAAAGAAAGAAGCATGCAAACGCTGTAAATTATTTTCAGAAGGAGATGCTTGTCCGGCTTGTGGAGCGAGCAGCAAGACTTCCACTTGGCAAGGCAGACTTTATATTAGCGATGTCAGCAAGTCCCTGATTGCAGAAAAAGTAGGCATAACCGCAAAAGGCGAATATGCCATTAAGGTAAGGTGAGGAGAATGAATATTACAATAAATACAAAACATGAAAACCCTCTGTTGCACAGAGTAGAAGTACAAGGAGTAGTTGCTTTTGAAGGTGCTACGCCTACTAATGTGGAAGTTACGGAAGCATTAGCTTCACAGTTTAAAGCTGATGTAAGCCACGTCGTTCTTCGACATATTTACAATAAATACAGCAAACATGAAGCCAAGTTTGAAGGTGTAGTGTATGGTTCTCTGGATGCAAGAAAAAAAGCAGAACGCCTGAATCCGCAGCAGAAGAAGAAACAGGAAGAAGAACTGAAGAAAGCTGCTGAAGAGAAGAAGAAAGCTAAAGCAGCAGCTGCTGAACAAAAAGGTGAACAATAATGGCAGCTCCAGCAAAAAAGGCTCCAGCGAAAGGCGGAGCAAAGAAAGGAAAACCGGGCAGTCAGGTCTGGAAATTGTATGAAATTCAAGGCGGCAAATTAGTGCGTAAGAATAAATTTTCTCCCAAATCTCAAGGAGATTTCATGGCTAACCACAGCAACAGATTAGTCTGCGGGAAAACCAAGTATACTGAATACAAGAAAAAATAATTTTTCTTTAATGTTTTCTGTTTAATATTTATCTTGATGATTTATTTAGTTTATTTTTAGATTGTAAACCTAACCAGTTGTAATTCCTTTAGCAGTTCTTTCGTACGTATTTAGTCTACTACTTTTAAGCTAAGAGATTATCAGCATTTGTGCCCTAAACCGATTATTTGCTTACAGTCTTTGCGCGTGTTGAGGGCTGATTGGGAGTAGACTAAATACATACGTTCTTTCAGAACATTAATAAGCCAGTTCTCTCTTTTTTTTCTCATGCCTTTCGACCAACTAAAACAAGAGTATTCTACCTGTGCTAAATGTCCTGCCCTGTGTCAATCCAGGTCGCAAGTAGTCTTTGGTTCAGGGAATCTTGAGGCAGAAGTTCTGTTTATCGGTGAAGCGCCAGGCGCAAATGAAGACCAGCAGGGAATTCCTTTCTGCGGGATGTCCGGACAGGTATTGAACGAACTGCTCGCAGCTGCCGGTTTAGCAAGAGAAGATGTTTTTATTACTAACACCATTCTTTGCCGTCCAGAAAATAATAGAAATCCGGCGAAAGAAGAAGTAGAAAATTGCCGGGAAAGGCTGGATGCGTTAATTTCAATCATGCAGCCGGGAGTTATTGTAACTATCGGTAATTTCGCTACTGAACGAATTCTGGGTAAGAAAGGAATCACTTCCCTTCGTGGAAAAGTGTTTGAAAAAGATGGACGGAAAATCGTGCCGGTGATTCATCCGGCTAATTATCTGTATTCAGGCAGAAATCCGGAAATGTTTAAACAGATGAAGGATGATTTTGAAATTATTGCGGATATAATTAAAGAAAAAAATAAAGAAGAGAAGCTAAATGATTTTTAGGAATTATATGTTTCCATGATGCTGGACATTACCACATGAGGATCCATGTTAGCGCACGGCCGGCGGTCTTCCATATACCCTTTTCCTTCTGCGTCAACTTGCCAGGGAATCCTGATGCTTGCGCCACGATTTGAAGGACCTGCCTCAAATCTAGTATAGGGGCAAGTTTCGTGTTTTCCTGTAAGGCGTTCTTGAATCCCTTCTCCATATACAGCAATGTGTTCTCCATGGTGTAGGCGGAACTTTTCTATTATTCTATCAAAGCACTTGGAACTGTCTCTCATTTCCTTGGTGGAAAAATTAGTGTGCGCACCAGCACCATTCCAGTCTCCCTTGGCCGGTTTTGGCTCTAATGAAGCGACAACACCATACTTCTCGCCGATTCTGCTGAGCAAGTATCTTGCAATTACTAAATCATCTGCAACACGCAAAGAGTCACTTTCATCAGTTCCATTACCCATCTGGAATTCAAATTGACCGGGCATAACTTCCGCATTAGTGCCGGGAATTACTAAATTCGCGTCTATGCAGGCATACATGTGTTCGTCGAACAATTCTCGTCCAATAATTTTGTCTGCTCCATTGCCACAGTAATATTTTCCTTGTCCTTCAGGAAAAGTTTTTCCATCTTTGGGAAATCCCAGCGGCCCAACTATTCTGGAAAAATCATTGCCATCAACACGCATGAAAGTATATTCTTGTTCAATGCCAAACCAGAATTCTTGTTTCTTATATTTTTCACTGACTGCTCGTAGGAGAGCTCTGGTATTGGATAGATGGGGCTTATTTCCGGGTACATTTAATACTTCATTTAGTACCAAGAGAGATAGATAATCTTGTCTTTGTATGGTCCTTAATGGATCTAAGTATGTTCTCACTGGTTTTAAAACGCAATCAGAAGCATGTCCCTCTGCTTGGCCAGTACTGCTGCCATCAAATCCCCAAACCGGGACATCGTTGTTAAATATTTTCACATATCTCTGTCTTTCTTGGACAGTTAAATTAGGTTTAAAGCCGCCAAAATCATATTCGAGAATTTTTGTTTTACTTCTGATATCTGGATTCTTGTTAGGGTCTAATTTGAAATTACCCTCTTCGTCTTTTACTAAATTCTTCCCATCTAACCAAATATATTCTGCAATAACTTTCATGATTTCACCCCTAATTGTTTTGTTTATAGAATAATCAAGAACATTCTTTAATTTTTATCTTGAATTAGTTTAAATTTGTTTAATATTTCCATAAATCTTAAATAATTAATAACCTTTCTAAACATAAACACCCGAAAAATAAACATTTGTCAAGATGATTAAGCCTAAAGATGCGGAAATTCTGAATATCCTGGTAGATAATGCTCGTCTTTCGGCCAGAGAGGTAGCCAAAAAAGCAGGAGTTTCTGCAGTTACAGCCATTAACAAAATTAAAGAATTAGAAAAAGCTGGGATTATCAAAGGTTACTCTGCAGAAATCGATTCAGAAAAGATAGGTTACGATGTGCATGCGATTATCCGTCTGCAGATTGCCAAAGGAAAGTTGTTTGAAGTAGAAAATAAAATTGCAGTTCATCCTAACGTATTTGCGGTATATGACGTTACGGGTGAATTTGATGCACTGATCATTACTAAATTTAAAAGCAGGAAAGTATTAGATACTTTTTTGAAGAAAATCCAGGGATATGATTTCGTGCAGAGAACGGAAACACAGCTGATTTTAAATACAATTAAGGAAAGAAATATTAAGATCGAATGATTATCAAATGATTATTGGGTGGTTATCAACTAGAGGTGATTTGATATGTTCGGCGGCGTATGGTGGTTAATCGGCGTTATCTGTGCAGTCTGGGTAATTTATGATATTGCATCTTTTCAGAAAAAGATGAAAAGGGAACATAAATTATGGTGGATAGTTGCAGCAGTTGTATTTAATATCCTCACTGCGATAGTGTATTACTTTGTAGTTAAGAGGAAATAAATCCAAGATAATACCGGAAATAAAATGTTCAGAAGATTTATATAAAATTCACTTAATTTTACTAATATGATTACTAAAGATATGACTATCGGTGAACTCGTACAGCTATATCCTTCGGCAGTGGAAATACTAATCGAGGAAGGGGTTCGCTGTGTCGGCTGCGGTGCCGCGCACTTTGAAACTATTGAAGAGGGTCTAGCCAGTCATGGGAAAACTGAAGAAGAAATTGATGCTATCATAAAAAAGATGAATGGAATCATTAAAAGAGAAAGGCGAAGATAATCTTGCAATAACGAGTTTTAGTTAGGATTTATATTATTATGATTTTCTCTTACGGTAAGGAACTAGTCTCGCCGGATATCCTTTGAAAAAATATTCCGCCCAGATTTCTCGTTCAATACCCTTCTGATCGGCATGGATCCACATGCCAGATGCTGCTTGGGTGAATGCCTTGTGCTGATGCAGACTGATGATTCCGGTCCATACTTCCTGATCTTTTTTTTGAGGGTGATAAATTGTCAAACCATCTCCATTTTTGAGGAGGTGTAATCCTTCATAACTCCAATTAGTCACCAGAAGAGTGTTTGAAAGACGCTCTTGTTCAACTATGTCATCATCCCATTTAACTGTAGTTCTTGTTAATCCATTTTGAGGAACACCATAGGGGCGTTCAGGTTTAGTAGAAGGCGTACCGCCATAACACCATCGAGTGCCGTCGGATGTAACAGCGGTATCAGCAGTTGATGGGTCTTCAAGATGCCAGTTACCTTTTCCAAATCTCTTATTCATCCTGTCGGCAGCATATTCAATCTTAAAACCATATCTTTCCATAAGCCGTTTGTCAGCTTCATGGTTGCCTCTCCTTTCCCCATGAAACAGTGAAGAAATCACATAATCTGGGTCTTCCGTCATTGGGTCAGGTAACGGAAGCCATTTACCATTGAGAAAAACTTCATTCTTATTTTGTATTTTTCCTCTGCGTTCAGGATTATTTGAATCCCAAACAGTTTGATTAGCAAAAACACCGAAAGAAGGCGGTGTTAGGGTAATAAAACGTTTATCCTGAAATGCCCAATGTCCCCCTTCAGTGCCAGTTTCACTATAAAGATACAGTATCCCTTCAAGTGTTTTTCTCTTTCTTGTTACCATTATTTTTATTAATAATAATTATCCTTGCTA
>CAYRMP010000026.1:0-14928 GCA_964425545.1 uncultured Methanosarcinales archaeon
GGCACAGTTCAAAAAGTGAGTGATAATCATCATTGCCGTTCGCTCGGTGCTTTTCTATATCCCTTTCTTGTTCAAAAAACATCTGGGTTTTTAGATTAAAAGCACAATAATTAATTCTTACGATTTGTTGTTCCTCACTCACCTCTTGGCACTCATGATGATTATCACTCAGAAAAAGAACTGTGCCCTGGCAACGAAATGTTTATATGGGTTAAAGTGTTCTCATTAGATAAATATTTAAAATTAAGAGGTGTTAAGATGAAAAATAAAATTTTATTGTTGGTAAGTCTGTTTGTTATTCTATTGTTTGTAGTTTCTTGCGCTCCCAAGATGAGTGATGAAGAGCTGCAAGCAGAGTTAAGTAAGCTGTCTCCGGAAGAAAGAGAGGCAGTAATGGCGGAGGATAGTGGAACTTTTGCTGGAATGGCAAAAGCGAGCCCTAAGTTAACTACTCTTAGAGCGGCGTATCAAAGCAGCGGGTTGAAGAAAAAAGTAGTTGTGAGCGGGACTGTAGGTACTTCTGTAAATGCTTCAGGATCTGCAAATCTTTCTGTAAATTCTTCTGGTAATGCTTCTGCGGTAAATTTATCCGGAAATTTATGCGGTGATGGAAAAATTAATTATGATTCTTCTTTAAAAGAATCTGATGAATGTGATGATGGTAATCTAGTCAATGGTGATGGTTGCTCTTCAACTTGTAAAGAGGAATCTGGTTGGCAACATTATGCTTGTTTAAATTCCTCCCAAGAAAGCTGTATGGCAAAGTGCGGGGATGGAAAAAAGGAAGCCGGTGAAGAATGCGACGACGGTAATGCCGGCAACAGCGATGGCTGTTCAAGCACTTGTAAGATTGTACAACAGCAGCAAGTATGTACTCCTAACCAATATGTCTGTGACAGCGCCCTTTACAAGAAGCAATGTAAATCAGATGGTTCAGGATACAATACTTCGGTCAAATGCGCAGAAGGTGAAATGTGCAGCAATGGCAATTGTGTAGCATCTCTTCAAAAACCAGATTTAGTAGTGGGCAATGTTAGTTTTAGTCTTGTCTTTAATGCCACTTCGGGAAAGAACGACGTGATGTATAATGTTACCTTGAAGAATACTGGCGGTGTAAATTCCGGATTTTTTAATACTAAAGTTCAGCCCATGGTTAATGGAACGCCTGCGAATTCCTTTGGCGGCACATTAGCTGCTGGCAAGGAATCAAGTACTATTGGAAAATACCAGGGAGAACTCATTTGTCCAGGAACACATACACTTAACGTAACAGCAGATATAAATTGGCAAGTGGCAGAATCAAACGAGGATAATAACCAGGCTTTATCGATTGTGGCTTGTTAGTTTTTTATTTTTTCTGTTTTTTTTTATTTTTTTCTTGTTCTTCCCCGGGGGGGGGGTAAAAAAAGTTTTTAAACTATCTCTTACTTGTTATGATTATTAAAATAAGAGGTGAAATAAATGAAAAAAATATTGTTATTGATTTCTTTAATGTTAGTTTTGTTGGCAGCGTTTGCGCAAGCAGAAGTAGAAATACATATTAAACGGGGTGATACTGATACCGATGCATATTATGAGACGATAGGCGGTATAGAAAATTCAGATGGTTCAAAAGGCGGCTTGGCATGGTATACAACATCAAAGTCTCTTTCAAGTGTAGCATATGGTTTTTATTATTCAGGTAGTGATTCTATGACCCCCTATTACCCAACTTATAGTTGGACTACTTTAACTAATCCAACGAGTTTATCTCTGCAAGATGATGAAGTATCAGGAGTTATATATTTAGGTTTTAACACTAGATTTTATGATAACGGTAATAGTTCTTTGTATAATCAAGTTAGGGTTTCTTCAAATGGTTTCCTAACTTTTGCAGATAGTACTGTGCACGGCTGTTGTCAAGGCCAAAATCTACCTTATTCAGATGTACCAAATAATCTTGTTGCCGGCTGGTGGGAAGACTTGAGACCTGCTTCTGGTGGAGGAGCTGGAACAATTAAATACCAACAATTTGGTTCATCACCCAATAAATATTTTGTTCTGGAGTTTAATGACGTAGCTCATTATGGCGATAACAATAAGAAGGTTTCGTTCCAGATAAAGCTATTTGAGGATTAGTTAGGTTTTTATTTTTTCTATTTCTTTTTTTGCTTTCTCTAAGTCATCATTAATAATCTCAACATCAAATTGAACACTCTTCAGCGTATGCGCATACAAGACATCATAATATTCTTTCAGGAGAATTCTGGCCACTTCTTCATATTTTCCAGCATCAATAAAAGCGATAATCTCCTGCTTCCGTTTGTTGCTGATGATATCTCTTAATAGGGGAGTTATGTCTCTGATCTGTTGTATTTTTTCCAGTGAAGAAAAATATTCTTGTACGCATTCCTGGACTCGCAATTCAAAATCTTTTTTGACTAAAACATTTATTCCTTGTTTCATGGCTTTGAAAAGAAAAGGGGGAATTTCAGTGTCTCCGATCTTCCGGCTTTCTCCCTCTACAAAAATATAATCTTGGTGGTTCAGCTTCCGCAAACGCTGCAATAACAGGTTTTCAAATCTTTTCTGGCGATTTGGCTTTAATCCTACTCCTCCATACAAACTGCCCCGGTGCTGAGCTAATTCTTCCAGATTCAATGAATTAGGCAGCTGTTCCAGCAGCTTAGTTTTTCCCGAACAGGTTAATCCATATAAGCAGATGATTTTTGGTTTCAGCTGGAAGTTGTAAAGCTGTTCAGTGATGTACTGCCGAAAACTTTTGTATCCCCCTTCTACTTGCAATACTTTGAAACCGATTGATTCTAGTAAAGAGGCAATAATACCCGAACGCATTCCTCCGCGGGCGCAGTATACAATAATAGTTTTTTTCCGGTGATCTTTGACCGCGTTGTAAATTGAAGGTATTTTGGCAGGAAATAATTCCATTCCGCGTTCAATCGCCTTTTCTCGCGAATATTGTTTGAAGATGATGCCTATTTCATGACGTTCTTGATCATCCAATAAAGGAACGCTAACAGCTCCAGGGATATGGTCTTCTGCATATTCTTTCGGGGTGCGTGCGTCTAGTAGCAGTGTATTTGAAAGTGTAAGTGCTTCTGCAACCGTTATTTTCTGGACCATATCCTTCTAATTAGGGTTTTCTTTAAAAAATGTTAGCAGTTAAATTTATATAACTAAATAGTGTTGTTGGAGTTATGAAAAGAGTTTTATTGTTGTTGTTATTGTTAAGCATTTCATTACTGTTAGCTGCTTGTAGTACTAAATATGTGTGTCCTGATGGAAGCACGGTTGCTGATGCGGATTCATGTCCTGAGACAAGAGCACCGGTCAAAGTTCTTTCAGTAGAAATTGAAGATATACTGAGTAAAAGTAAAAATGTAGAGAGCATGTCTTACGATTACAAACGTGTTGACAAGCCGCTAGAAAGACCAGTCAATGTTTGGATAAAGAAACTGATGGTAAAGCAAGAGTTTAATGTGCAAACAGAAATTCTCAATAAGAATGAGATGGATGTCATTATTTTTAATCTTGCGGATAAAACCGCAAGTGTTTACTGTGAAAGCAAGAAATTCTGCATTAAAACTGGAGATGTTGGGGTAGTGGATTTCGATCAATATTATGTTAAGACTCCTTTAGATTGGGTTGATGGAGTAACTTCTGCTGAAAAGAAAGGTGAAGCACGTCTGGCTAACCGTGAGGTGTGGATTTTACAGCTGGATGAAAATGTAACTCTGTGGGTCGATACTTTCTTTGGCGTTCCTCTGCGGGTTGATAACAGTCAGGAAAGGCATGAATTTCAGAATCCCATTTTTAATGGAGTTACTGATGAGGAAGTTCAGTATAAAGAAAAAGAAGACAGGTATAGTTGAAGTTGACAAGCCTGGATTTTAATATTGTCAAAAATTCCTTTTTTCAAAGTTCCCTATAATAAGTCTTTCACAGAATGAACTTGTTCTACTACTTGATCCTGCTTGCTGCAATAAGGACATAAAGTACCTAACGACTTGAACTTGTATTTGCATCTTCCGCAGAAGTATTCTTTTTTGACTTGCGGCTTTTCTTTTGGTCCAAGACCGAGTTCTTTGTTTATGCTGTAACAAGCGTGGCAGCACTAGCTCAGTTCCCTAGAGGCACTAGTTTCAGCAAACGTTTCCTGCTTGTTGACTGATCTTTTACAATCAGCGCATTGCACTTGGCTATTAGAAAGCATCATTTTTGATAGAAAATGAACCCTACTATAAAAAGTTGTGTTACCCCTGTTTTAGAGTACGAAAAGGGTATAGTTACCAAGGTTTATAAACAATAATTCTTTTCTATCGATAATGAAAAAAGAGGGCCGTTGGATTAAGTTATTGTTAGTGCTGTCCTTTCTAAGTATGCTCTTTTTAGTGATTTCACAAAGCGATTTGGTAAGAAAATCTCTGGCAAACCCCGAATCTTTACGTTCATTCATACTCAGTTTTGGAATTTTCGCCCCGATGGGTTTGATAATTCTGCAGATGCTTCAGACTACCATTTCTATCATTCCTTCCCAATTAACTACTATTCTTGCCGGATTTATTTTTGGGCCATTATGGGGTTTAATCTACAGCCTGATAGGTGCTTTTTTTGGTTCGCTCCTTATTTTTACCCTGGCCAGAAAATACGGCAAAAAAATTGTTTCTTTCTTTTTTACGGAAGAAGAAGTGGTTCATTTCGTCTTATTTTTTGAACAAAAAAAATTGTTAGCCCTCTTTATGGCCAGAATTGCGCCATTGTTTCCAAATGATTTAGTAAGTTCAGCGGCTGCACTTACCGATATTTCTTTATTTAACTTTAATTTAGTTTCCACTGCCGGATTCATGGTGCAGATGATTCTTTTAAGTTATTTCGGCGCAGAATTGCGGGAAGGGAGTGTTACCCTGCCCCTGCAGATCATTACTCTAGTAATCACTTTTTTGTTATTCTTATTCTTATTTAAGGAAAAAATACATAAAATACTTATACACGACCTTGGTTTATTCGAGAGAATGAAAAATCCACTAGCGATGATATTAAAAAAATATTTCAGGAAAAATAAAAATGAAGCAAGTGCTACTAAGGATAAAACCAAATAAGGAAGAAGAGAAACAGTTTATCACTGTAACAGATTCTTTTCTTAAGGCTCTTAATTCCACTTTAGGTGCAGAAGCTAAAGCTATTCTGGGCGGGAGCGGAGCAAAAGGAACTTGGCTTTCCGGCAATCACGACATAGATATTTTTGTATTGTTTGATTATAAAAAATATGCAGATGGTTCGGCAGAGCTTTCCGGCTTGCTGGAAAAAGCGCTGAAGAAAGCATTTCCGAAAGAAAAAATAGCTAGGCTGCATGGGAGCAGGGATTATTTCCAGTTATCTTACCAAAAGTTGATGTTTGAAGCAGTTCCTATCTTGAAAATAACAAAGGCGGAACAGGCGTGTAATATTACAGATATCTCACCGCTGCATTCGCAATGGGTGAACAAACACGCTGCAAAATCAAAAGATGATATCCGCCTATTGAAACAATTTTGCAAAGCGAATAATCTGTATGGCGCAGAATCGTACATCGGCGGTTTCAGCGGGTATGTGTTAGAGATTTTAACTGCGTATTATGGTTCTTTTGAGAAAGTTTTGAAAGCATCGCAGAAGTGGAAAGAGAAAGAAGTCATTGATCCTTCTAAATTTTATCAAACCAAGGAGCTGGCTTTATTTCATATCAATTCTTCTAAATTGCAATCCCCGTTAGTCGTAGTTGATCCAGTTGATAAAACCAGAAATGCTGCCGCGGCGTTGTCGATGGAGAGGTTTTTATTGTTTAAGGAAGCGGCAAAAAAATATCTGCAAAGACCAGCAGAAGAATTTTTTGCTAAGGAAAAAATAACGATAGATTCCCTGCAAAAGAAGTATAAGGGAAAAGGAACTTTAGTGTTTTTAACATTATCGCCTGCAGAAGGCAAGGAAGATGTAGTTGGCGCGAAAATATTGAAAGTGTTTGAGTTTCTGCAGGAAAAATTATGTGATTTTGGATTGATTCACGGCGGCAGGGCTTGGGATAAAGGACAAGATGCGCAGCTTTATTTTGTTGCTAAGAAAACAGAACTGCCGGCTGAAGAAGTGCGAATGGGGCCGCCATTAAAGATGACAGAATATGTTGAAGATTTCAAAAAGAAAAATAAAAATACCTTTGTGGAAAGCGGAAGAATAAAAGCAAAAGTGAAAGTAGAGCATCCAAAGTTGAAAGATTTTGTGGCTGCTCTTTTGAAAGATGAATATGTAAAGGAAAGAATTAAAGGAGTTAAAGATTTAAAATTGATTTAATATAAATTCTGCAGTAATGCAATAATCCATAGAATAAATCAATTTCCTAACTAACACCAAATTCCACCCTATTTCTTCTTTCGTACAGGGTGTACTTTAGTAAATAATCTGGATTTAGTAACTATCCGCAGAATTCTTGCTGCTATCCGCACAACTTTTCCGCTTTTAGCCAACACTTTAGCGCTTTTGCTTGCTTCAACGGTTTCGTGTAAAATCGCTTGTCCAATTGTCAGCCGTTCCGTCGCAATAGCTATCCTATATGTTGATTCAGCAATTTTAAAAAAAAGAACAAAAGGAAAAACCGCAATAATGTCCAGCCAATAGTTTTTGAAAAAGAATTTTACGCTCTTTGCTTTCTTAGCTAAAAATATCAGGTCGATGACAAATACAGCAATAACTAAGGCATCAGCGATTTTTACTATCAATTCAATGGTGTGATTTTCTACATGAATAAATAATTCGAAGATGATAACTGCTAAGAGGACGACCAAAGCGGGAGTGATTAATCTAGCGTTGTAATGTTCTACTTTCTCCAAAAAGTCGTGCATATAAAAAAGATAATTTTACAATTTTTAAAGTATTTGTTTTATTTTTGTTGTTCCTTTTTAGTTGTACTGCCTGTAAACGGTTATTTTCTGCACCCAAAAAGTATAAATATCCCTTCCTATTTTGAGCGAATATGGATGATGGTTTAAGGATACAATGCGGCGTCTGTAATGGTTTTGCACCAGCTAACCAATTTAAGTTACATTACAAATTCAAGAAAGTAGTATGCCCCAGCTGCGCCAGCGGAAAAACTGAGCAAGAGGAAAGAAAAAAAGCAGCTGCCGCAAAGGTTGAACAAGCACAGCCTAAAAAGCCAGCCGGATGGGATAAAGAAGATGAATATCTTGAACGCATGGCTAGGATAAAAGAAAATGACTTGAAGATGAAAGTAGAAAAAATTCCCGGAACGACTTTAGTGAAATTTAATTGCCAAAAGTGCGACTATCCTTTTAAATACGATCCTTATAGAAAGATGCCCAGAGCCTGCCCTTATTGTAACGTAGAAATCCCCAATCTGAAATCATTTACTCTGTAAATTTTTGTGTATTAAATCTGACTATTCTACTATTTTTTTAAATAATTACAAGAGATTGATTTAATGCTATTATTTAACATGTTTTTACTTTTTCTACCACAATAGCTTGATCGATGCATACTTCTTCAACATCATAGGGAACAATTTTAGGCGAGATTTTCACTTGTCTTATCTCTCCTGATGCTGCTGTATCATAAGGAATCCTGCCTAGATACACTCCTGCTTTGCCCATCTTAGCGTCATTCAATTCAAAACTTTCTGCTTTTTGTGTTCCGATGACGTTGACAACTATCCCATTAACATTGATGTTGACTCCGTTTTCTACAGAGAAGGAAAATATTTTCTTTGCGGCATCATAACAAACTTGTTCTTCACCGCTTATTTTAGAAAAGCGAAGTCCAATGTCCATAGAACATTGCGCATCTTCCTCAACTTGTGCGCTTCCTAAATTCAAAACTACTACACCGATAGCGACTGCAAAAGAAACCAGCAAAAATCCAATCATTAAAGGAGTTATTCCTTCTTTACTGAGATGTTGCATTTTAAGCCTTCCAATGTGTTTTTCCTTTGCGCAATATTTCAGTAATCCTATGCAGCGGGACGAAAACTTCTTTCCCCTTATCAAAAAAAACTAAGAATTCTTTTTCAATGCGGTTTAATTTTCCAGCGTGAATCGCTAATTCTTTTTTCTTAACATTATCTTGATATTTGAAATGAAATTCGTCCTTTTGCGGATGGTGATGTACTTTTTTTGCTTCCGATTTGACTGCTTTTTCTGCTTCCCAGAGCGGGTTGGCTTCTTTGAATATAGCTCCCGAAAGACTGAGAAGGATGGCTCCCACAATAAAACTAATCAGCGGATTATGAAGCCAGCCGATGTTGCCGAGACCATCCCAGGTACCAGTCCAGAAGAAAACTACACCCATCACTCCGAATAAATACCAAAAATATTTCTTTAAATCTTCCCAGCTGACCATCTTATAGTCTCCAATACTGTTTTCCTTTGTAGAGTACTTCCGTAACTCTATGCATAGGTATGAACAGTTCTTGTTTTTGATGCGGAGGCACTACTACTAATGCGCCTTTTTCTATTTTTTTTACCCAGGGAGCAGGAATTTTAACATTTTTTTTTTGGGCTTTGTCATAATATTTGAATTCAAAATTTTTATTATCGTGATTCACCTGGATGGAATGCATGGTTTTCTGCACTGCTTTTTGTATGCCTCCAAGTGGATCGAATTCCTTAAAGATTGCTCCGGATAAAGTAAGCATGGCAAATCCTAAAAAAAGGAAGACAAACGGATTGGCTATATAAGGCAGGTTATAGATTCCTTCCCAGATGCCTTTCCAGGTAAAAATAACGGCTATCGCTATGTACAATGATGAGAGAAAATGTTTGTCTTGTTCGCGGAGAACCATCTTATGCCTCTTTTAGCTAGAGTAAGGAAAGTGATTATAAATATCTTTCTATCTTCTTTCTTCTGCATTTAATACATAATTTTTCGCTTTAAAGTATTTCTTGCAGAAAAGCGCTACTTTCTTCGGAGAATATTTTTTACAACTGAAAATATCAATAAAAGCTCTATCTCCTTTTTCATCAAAATGCGCAGTAATAGTGCTTGTTTCGATGAACTGGATCATGGAATAACCGCGCAACTGCCCATGGCCGAAGCGTTTTATTTCCGTGGGACCAACTCGATGCATCTTTAATTCTTTGGCCAGTCTGCGTACGAAACGCCTGATGGCAGCCGGGCTTTTGACTAATTTTTGGTCGCAGTGATGTAAATCAACGCTAGCAGAACGTCCCCACCACCAATCTTTTGCAGACATGGGGATCAGAAAGGTAAAAAGATTATTTAATCTTTTGTTTTAAACAAATAGTTACTATTTGGTAGTTATTTCGGAAAGTTTTATAAATCTAGAGTGAAATTATTAATTCATAAAAAGTGGAGCGACAAAATGTTAGACTTAGAAAAAATAGCAAGTAATTATGCACAACCGATAACAGTTAGACTAAAACCAGTAGGAGATTTAGTTGAACAACCGCTAGGTTACAAGGTAATTATATTGCCAGTAAGACCAGTTATGGGTCAAGAAGAAGCAAGAAAACTGGGTTTTAATCCAGAAGAAAAAGATTGGTTTAACCATTATTCAAGATAGTGGTTTAGAGAGAATTGGTGAACTACTTTGGATTTTTTTGAACTAAAAACGGAACAAGCAAAATTATCTTATCGGATTAAATTAGAAGATACTTTCAGCGAGATTAAAACTATCGGCGCAGCAGAATGCCAAGCTCTGGGCAATAAGCTTCTGGCTACAGTAGTAGTCTGCGAGTTTCCTTCTTTTAAGGTTAAAGAGCACCAGAGCTATGTCTTAGACAATCCTCTGCCGCATAAGCTGGGTTTTGAAGCTTATCGGGAAATACCTGCTATCATTGAAGCAGTTAATCAATTGGATGAAGAGCCGGAAGTACTATTAGTGAAAGGTCCGGGCGTATTGCATCCGCGCAGAATGGGCATTGCTTCTCATCTAGGGTTGGAGTTAAATATTCCTACCATCGGAGTGCAGGATAAATTGACTGTTGGAAATCTTCAGGAAGGCAAAATAATTCTTGACGGCGCAGTATTGGGATTTGAAATTAAGACCAAGGAATTTTCCAATCCTCTTTTTGTTTCTCCGGGACATAACATCTCTGTAGAAACAGCGTTGAACATAATTTCAAAGAGCATCGTGCATCCGCACAAACTGCCGGAGCCTTTACACCTTGCGCATAAGCTGGGAAGGAAAGTTACGAGGAAGAAAGAATGAAATATGATTCAAAGTTAGTGCATCAAATGTTGGAAGTAGATAGAAAAAACAATATTCTTCCGGAAGAGACTTTATTGAAGCTGGCTAGATATTATGGAAAAGAAGAAGCTTGGCTTGCTGCCCTTAATGAAAGAAGCCATGGATTTTTTTACAGGAGCAGCGGAAAAGATTTGGCAACTCTTCATTCAGATATTTGCAGAGATGATGCAGGGGAACAATTGCTTCTTGACGAAAAATCTCCGGGTTGGCTGAAAAAGAGAAGAACTCTTGAAGCTTGGCTGGCTTATTGGAATAAGATTGAAGATGGCCGAGTTATGGCTTCCGCGGGAGATTTGTATAAGTCATTTAAGATCATCAGAAAAATGCGCGAGCAGGGAACGTCTGAAGAACAGGCTCAAGCCCAGCGGTATCTTGACAGTTTACGAGAAGATTTTATATGGGGTGGAACGGAAGGGGGTCTCGTCAGCAGTACGCGATTATTCTATTCAGGAAAAAGCCTTGATGCCAGAATAGTACATCATTATCGCTGTCGTCAGCCTGAACTTACGACGGAAAATATGCTTGAAGTTCTAGTATACCAAAAAACACCTATAGAAAAAGTAGCTAGCAATGAAACTGGGTTTAGATGCTTGCGAGCCTTATTTGACACCAGTGATGATGAAGAGACAATAATTCAAACAGCAGAATTCATCAGCAGCAAAAGAAGGGAAAATATTGTAATATGGACTGCAGGATGGAGCGGAATAGATGAACGCGGCGTTTACCAAAAAAGAGCCGAAGAACCTGAACGGGCGGTCTGGTTCAATATCTATACTGATAGGTTCTACCTCGATTGCTACTACAGCCCTATCTGCTACTACGGCCGTGCTCGTGGGGTGCGTCGGGAGAGCGTGTAAGCGCGCCGCGTTAATTTTGTGTTATAAGTATCCTAATCTCTGCAAAAAGGCGTAATCAATTTTTACTACTGTTTACGCAGTCTTTTAAATAATTCCTCTTCTGTACCATACAGATTTTTCTTTTTTGTCACAGCTATTAATTTTTTAATCAATTCAAGTTCTTCTGTTGTAATTTCCACCATTCACTTCACATCAAACAACTTCAACAATTCTCGAGAATCAGCAGTATCTCCTTTTTCTAGTAAGACAGAATAAACTATTTCATATCTCCTTTTTGCTTGATAGGAATCAACTCCCGTGACTGCATAAGATAATTTAGGTGGCAGGTTAAGAGGTAGATTATCGGTACGTTTTCTGCACGAATCAGCTATTAAATTGTCAGTCACAGCTTCAATGTGTGCTCTTCTTTCGGAATCTATTGTTGCGTAAAGAGCTAAAGTTCCAGTGATTCCTAGTAGTATTGTGTCTAGACCCATATTAAAACAAAATTAGTCCTTATTAATTAGTTTTTCTCTTATATCCCCTACGTATCAGAAATCTTTATAAAGCCAAAATGAAACATTCTACCCGAAAAGAGGACTCTTTATAATGACCATAATCAATAGGATTGCTATCCACGGATTTAAGAGCTTTGCTCATAAAACTGAAGTACCTTTGGATGGAAAATACAACTGTATTCTCGGTCCGAATGGTTCCGGAAAGTCTAATGTAGGAGATGCGCTTTGCTTCGTTTTGGGAAGATTATCGGCGAAATCTATGCGTGCGGAAAAGGCATCCAATCTTATTTTTAACGGTGGCAAGGACAAAAAGCCGGCTGCTTCTGCTTACGTGGAAATTGCTTTTGATAATCAGAATAAAACATTTCCTATTGATGCTAAAGAAATTGTAATAAATAGGGCTATATCTAAAGATAGCAGCAGCGTCTATCGTATCAATGGGCAAAAGAAAACCAGAACAGAAGTTTTAGATCTTTTAGCTACGGCCAAAATAAATCCGGAAGGATACAATATTATTCTGCAAGGAGATATTACCAGATTTGTAGATCTGCCGACCATGGAACGGCGCAAGATAATAGAAGAGATCAGCGACGTTTCTGTCTACGAAGAAAAAAAACATAAGGCCCTCTTAGAACTGCAGAAAGTTGAAGAAAAACTCAACAATGCCGATATCATTCTTACCGAAAGGAAAACATATCTTAAAGAGTTAAAAAAGGACCGTGATCAGGCTCTCAAATTCAAGGGACTAAAGGACCAGATCGATTCCAATAAAGCGTCTTATATCCATATGCAGATGAAAGAGCGTGAAGCAGTGAAAGGGACGCATGATGCAGAAATTTCCAAACAGCAGGAAAAAATCAAAGCGCTGGAAGAAAAAATAACTTCTTTAAGAAAAAAAGCCGATGAGCATAAACTTGAAATAAACAATATCAATAAAGAGATTGAACAGAAAGGGGAGAAAGAACAGCTGAAAGTACATCGGCAGATCGAAGATTTGAAAGTTTCTCTGGCAGAAGAAAAAACCAGAGTCTCTACCTTGAAGGACGAGATTAACAAAATCAAGCAAAGGAAAGATCAATTTGCAGTTGAGATGGACGAGCTAGAGGAAAAGGCTTCCGTACAGGACAAACAGCAGCAGACACTTCAGCAAAACATCACTATCAAGCAGAAAGAACTGCAGGAATTAGAAAAAAATCTGATTCAATTCAAAAAGAAAAACAAGATCGAATCTTCGCAGGAATTGGAACAGGAAATGGAGCAGAAAGATGTTCTGATTGAGCAAAAGCAGGAAGAAGCACAACTGGTTCGGCAGAAGCAGCAGGATCTATTGCGGGAGAAAGACCAGGTTGAATATCAGCTAGGAAGTTTAGATGAACGTATTGCCAAAGTTAAAGAAGTAGAGAAAGAAAATAAACAGCAAATAACGGTATTGCAGAACAATAAGAATGATTTCAAATCTGCGACTTTAAAATTAAATAAATGTTTGGAACAAGATAGCGGTTATGCTTCTCAGTTGGGAAATGCCAGAAGAAAATTAGTGGAAGTGCAGGAAAAGCAAGCGCAATTGAATGCAAAAACACTTACTTATCAAGCTAATTTAGCTACTGATTTAGCAGTGCGCAGTATTCTAGAAAATAAGAAAAAATTCAAAGGCGTGCATGGGACAGTAGTTGAACTTGGACAAGTCAACAAGAAATATGCTCAGGCATTGGAAGCTTCTGCCGGCGCGAGAATGAATCATGTGGTGGTAGAAGACGATGGAACGGCTGCTGAGTGCATTACTTATCTGAAAGATAATAAACTGGGTTCTGCTTCTTTTATCCCCCTCAATAAAATCAGGTATAATGAGATTAGTGCAGAAGATCAAAAACAATTGAAAAAAGCAGGAGTACATGATTTTGCCTTAAATTTAGTCACCTTCAAACCACAATATAAAAAAGCCTTTTCTTATGTCTTCGGGAAAACTTTAGTAGTTGAAAATCTTGATTCTGCCCGTAAAATAGGTGTCGGAGCCATCCGCATGGCTACCTTAGACGGCAGTTTAGCTGAAGAAAGCGGGGTGATGCGCGGAGGATTTTCCGCTAGGAAAGCATCTCTAGGCTTTAAAGAGAAAGATTCCTTAGAAGAATTAGAAAGAGTAGAGAAAGAATTGGCAGAATGGCAGGGCGTCATCGCCAATGTTGAACAAAAACGTGATGCTAATCTTCAGGAAATAACTTTCCTGCGCACTAACAGGGCAGAATTGGAAGCAGAAGTGATTAAATTAGAAAAGTCTTTGCATCTCGATACGCATGATCTAGAAGCATCTCATGAATTGAAAAAGGAATTACAGGTCAGACTTAAAGATGTGGACGCATCCTTAGCAGAAGTACAGAAGGATATTATGGCTTTAAACAAGGACTTGGCAGATCTGAAATCGCGCAAGCAGACCTTACGATTAGAAGTTAACCAATTACGTGATCCACGATTATTAGCGCAATTAAGTGCCTTTGAAGACTCACGCCAGAAATGCCGGGAAGATACTTTGCGTATGGAAAGCGATTTGAAGAATCTATTGAGCAGGATGGAGCAGCTTCTTGCCCCTGAGAAAGAAAAGATCAAAGAGATTTCCAAACAGCATGATAAGGAAGAACAGAAATTCACGGCAGAGATTGCCAAGCTTACTGCCAGCATACAAGGTAAGGAAAAAGAATTGGAAGTAAAAGAAAAAGAAAGCAGGGAGTTTTATTCTTCTTATAAAGGATTGTTTGCAACGCGGGAAAAATTAAGCGCAGAGGCAAGCAAAGCAGAAAATGAAATAGAAAGTCTGCGTGAAAAAACCCGTGATTGCGAGCGCGACGTTAACTTAATTTCATTAAAGAATGCAGAAGTAAAAGCAAAGCTGGCCGGGTTAGAGGAAGAATTTTCCAAGTACAAAGGGGCGCAGCTGCTGGAAAACAAATCCGTAGAAGAATTAAAGCACGAGATCAGCAAGTTTGAAGTGATGCTCAGCCAAATGTCTGCAGTGAACATGAAAGCATTGGAAGTCTATGAGCAGGTCGAACTGGAATTTAATAAATTGGTAGAGAAAAAGGAAGAATTAGGGAAAGAAAAAACTGATGTCTTATCTTTGATGAATGAGATTGAAACCAAGAAGAAAGAACATTTCATGAGAACTTTTGAAAAAGCCAATGATCATTTCCAAAAAATATTCAGCACTCTCTTTACTAAAGGAAAAGCCTATCTGGAATTGGAAAATGCCGAAAGTCCATTTGAAGGCGGACTGAATATTAAAGTAAAGCTTACTGGAAACAGATTTATGGACATCAAATCATTATCCGGCGGA
>CAYRMP010000026.1:14938-15342 GCA_964425545.1 uncultured Methanosarcinales archaeon
CGATTCAAGAATACCAGCCTGCGTCTTTCTACATCTTGGCTGAAATTGATGCTGCGCTGGACAAGCAGAATTCTGAGATATTAGCTAAATTAATCCGGAGCTATGCGGACAGGGCGCAGTATATCGTCATTTCTCATAATGATTCAATTATTTCAGAAGCCAACACGCTGTTTGGAGTCAGCATGAAAGATGGAGTGAGTAAAATTACCAGTTTGAAGATTTAGATATGAATACACTTACAAGATAAAATAGTAAAAAATAAAACAAATAAAAATAAAATAGATTTAAAGATGTTTCTTCGCTTCTTCCATCAAAGGTAAAATCGCTTCTAATTCGCTTTTAAGCAACCTTCCTAATTTCGCAAAAGAATAGTGGGTTTATCTCATAAGATCGTGAACTAAAAT
>CAYRMP010000027.1:0-13573 GCA_964425545.1 uncultured Methanosarcinales archaeon
TTTTATTAAAACTCGTGACCCCCCCCCCCGATAGTAACTTTCAAGAGTGCATTCCTAAAACGTAAGATTTATATATTATTCATTATTATTGAATATTTATTCACTTAAATTAAATGATATCGAAAAACACTTCAAGAGTATTATTGTATTTACTGAGAAATATTGATGAATTTGGTTATAATATTAATCAGATAGCTAAATTGAATAAAATCAGTGTAGGCAGCGCATTCAAGATTCTCAAGGAACTTGAGAAAAATAAAATTATCATAAAGAAGGAAATCAGTAATGCATCTCATTATAAACTTAATCTTGAGAATCCAGAAACAACAAAACTATGCGAACTTCTTCTTTTAACAGAAAAGAGAAATCTCAAGGGGTATGCAAAATTGTATGCAGATGAAATTATAAAGTTTAAAGATGCCGAGATGATTATTATTTTTGGCTCTGTTCTGAGAGAGAAAGAGTTTAATGATGTTGATGTTCTCTTTATCACAGATCAAACTAAAAAAATAAATAATTTTTGTCTAGAAATATCTAAAGTAAGAACCAAACCGGTCGTTCCATTAATTATGAAGCAGGAAGATTTAATAACAGCGATGAAAAAAAGGAAAGATGCTATTTTAAGCATGATGAAAGAAGGCATTGTGCTGAGGGGCGAATCAATATTTGTTGAGACCATGAAAAATGTCAATTCATAAGCAAAAACTGGATTGGTGCTTGTTAAAAGATACAAGGCTGAAGAAGATTAAGCCGAATGACAAATTATCAGCGGAACATATCAATAAAGCAAAGCATAATCTTCGCGCAGCTGACTATAACCTTGAAGGAGGTTTTAGCGATTGGAGCGTTTCACAATCCTACTATTCTATGTATCATGCTCTACTTGGAGTACTTTTCAAGCTAGGTTATGAATCTAAAAACCATGAATGCACGATTAACGCCGTTGAGTACTTAATAGAAGAAGGAAAGATTAATCTTGATCTAAAAGATATTGCTTTTATCGGGACAACTGAGCAAATGACTTCTAAAGATGCAAAATCACTTAGGGAAGAATTTCAATATGGAACGGAAACAACTGTTAACGAGAAACTCCTAAAAGAATTATTAGAGAATGCAAAAAAAGTGGTTGAAAAGATTGAAGTTGCATTGGGCAAGTTATAGTCTTTAGAATTGCGAGGGAAATTACTGAAACCGAAAGAATCATGAGAAAATTTTATGAGGGGTTGTGAATAGATTCTGTTTTTATCTTAAATACATATTAGTTTGATTTCTACAACTTGAAGGATCGGTTCTTTCTTTGTATCTTTGTTCAATATATTCCCGAACAGCTCTTTCTCGTTCTCGCTTTGTAAAAGCATTAAAAAACAGTTTATTCCAATTTCGAGAAAAATAGAAGACGCTAAATCCCGCTTTTTCTAATTTTTTTTGATCTTTTTGGTTAGGTTGATTTTCATGATCCAATATCGCTCCAAAACTAGGCTCTAAAATATATTCTTCGTATCCAGCACGAAGGTCATTGATAAACTGAATAGCTTGAAAAACATAATCCGGATTTGTTAAATTTACATAGCAATGTTTTCCTTTTTTCTGAGGCAACCTAAAGCCTTCTTTCCACTCAACGAGTACAACTTTACCAATATCATTTTCCATCTTTAACTTAGAAATTAAACCCCTTTAAATAAACTTCTCTTCACAGATTAATCTTCATAAAATCTTCTGCAACACTAGAATTATCAAAATATGTCCGCGCTTCTTCAATGATTTCTGACGGAACTTTGTAGCGCTGGCTGATATGGGTAAGTACTAACTTCTGAGCATTATTTTCTGATGCAATCAAGGCAGCTTGCTTTACGGTCATGTGTCCGGATTTCTCACTCTTCTCCAAAATTTCATCTAAATGTGTTCCCTCGCAAATCAATAAATCCGCATCTTTAGCCAGAAGATCGGCACCCCTACAGGGGACAGTATCAGTAACATAACTTATTTTTTTACCTTTTACCGCATAGGTTACTTCTTTTGCTTTAATCTTCTTTCCTTTTACAGTCACGTCCTGTCCTTGCTGCAATTTCCCTAAGATGGGCCCTTCCAATCCTAATTTTTTTGCCTTTACTACATCGATGCGCAGCTTGTCTTTCTCATGAAACCTATAACCCACACAAGCAGTAGAATGTTCTAACTTTTGCACTTCCAGTATGAAATCTTCTCCTTCGTATGCTTTTCCCACTGTTACTTCATGCACTTCATAAGGTATGGCATCCTTTGCGGCAAAACTTTTGAACATATTAGTAAGATAAACTTTTGATCCCTTTGGTCCGTAAATATGCAAAATATGTTCTTCTTCCTGTCCGCTGCGATCTGCTCCCATGGAACTTAGCAATCCCGGAATGCCAAAGACATGGTCGCCATGCCAATGGCTGATGCAAAGCCGGGTAATTTTCGCCGGCTTAACTCCAGCAATCCGCATCTGCCGCTGAATACCTTCGCCGCAATCAAATAGAATATTTTCTTTCTTGTAACTTAATAAAACTCCAGCATGGTTTCTAGTTTTAGTAGGCTGCATGCATCCAGTTCCCAGAAAAATAATTTCTGCCATTACTGGCATAAAATACTCGGTAATTCTTTAAGGTTTCTGATTTTTGGATGAAAATGCTGGCGTTGTTTATGATCGATCAGCACTCCCTTAATCCCCGCTTCTTTGGCCGCTTCCATATCACTAAGGATACTATCTCCCACAAAGACACATTCTTCTGCAGTCAATTTGGTTTCTTTCAAAACTTTTTTTAAGAACTTCTTATCCGTTTTAATCAAACCGACATCGTAAGACAAAAAAATATGATCAAAATATTCTCGGAGCTGAAACTTGTCTAATACCTGATTGATGGAGAAATTATCAGTATTGGAAACCAAAATTAAGATGTAATCCTTCTTTAAATTCTTTAATTCTTCCAGCACTTCTTCGTAGGGTTTGGCCAGCATCCAGGACTTGTTCCACATCCCAATCAGCTCTTCCATCTTTTCCTCATCGCATTTGACCTTGAACTCTTCACAGATTTTTTCAAATGCTTCTCTTAAGGAATTAAATTTCTCAGTCATCATGGCTTGTTCCATTCTGCCCACATACTCAGAAAAAGGAAGATCAATCTGCAGGATTTGCTGCACTTGCTTGATGGGGCTCCATACTCCGTTCTCCATCAAAGTTCCCCAAAAGTCGAAAATAATGGCCTTTATCATGGTTCTTTTTCTCCATTATTTTCAGTCTTTCCTCTTTGGAAAGAATCAAAAATGATTGCTTTAATCATTTATCCACCCCGTAAGAGTATTTTCTCGGGGGTATTTATATTTTACTGAAATCGAGTATTTACTTGGGTGTTCATCTGAGACATCAATCTTATCAAAACTTGCTCCTCACTATCCATATAAATTTATATACTTAATTGAATTTATTTTTCTCAAGCGTAATGAAGAAGTTAATTAAAAAAAAAGTTGTAATGGGCGTTATTAGCTTACTAATATTAATCTTTTTAATAACTTTGGTCGTCATTTTATCCTCAAAAGAAAATTTTGTTGGAGAAGCTATTAGGACTGCAGGTAAAACTCTGCAAAAACCAATTAAAACTGTTTCTTCAACCACAACAAAAGCTCCTCCAAAAATAGGAACAGGAGTTATAACCTCTCCAATCCCCCTATCACCAGAACTTAGCTCCTCTCTTATAGGTTCGGGACCAGTTTACACTCCAATCATCATCAAGCCATTTTATCTTGGCGAGAAAGAACAGTTTGGTTATAATCCTCATTTCGTTCCCAACTCTGTAACTTTTGACCTTAACAACAGGCCATTTATCAGAACTCACGAGGGAATTCTGCAGATATTGGAAAAGGGCGGAACTTGGACAAAAGTTGACCTTGTAGCAGAAGCAAAGAAAAGTTTTGATCAGAAGATGAAATCAATTCCCAATTGGAATATTAATTGGCACGGTTATACTACTTGGTTCTCCAATACCCCTAATGGTCCTTTAATAAAAGAAGGTAATCAGGTTGATGAAAGAGTTGTCTTTGACAATAGCGGTGACGCGTACACCATTTTACATACTGCTGCCGCGTCTAACATAAATCTACATATGCTTCTCCATTCTAAAGATAACGGCAAGACCTGGGAAGTTTACGCCATTCCCGACACCGAAGATGGCGGTGAAGCAATACTAGAACACCAAGATGGCTATAACCAATTAACAAGTCCGCCCGGCATTCTAATAAATAATTATCCCGGTGTCGGCAAAGATGGGAAAGTAATCTCTTCTTTAAAATATTTAGATGTAAATAAAAATCCAGATGGCACTCTTCAATTTAACAAAGTTCAGATTGCCGATGATTCATACTTAGGCGCCGGACCGTCTTCTTTTCCTAACCAAATGGTCACTTCGGGAGATTTGACCCATTTCGTCTATATCGGGGGAAAATTTCAACAAGATAAAAATAATCCTGATTCTATCATTGGAATCTCTCCTTTCCCCAATTATGTGATGACTTACATCAAAACATATAATCATAAAACAAAAGAGTTAAGTCCCCCTATTCTACTAGGGCCCACATCCACAAGCACTGCACCTAATCCTGCACCAGACGATCACGAATATCCTGGAATTTGTATCGATAGCAAAGGGATTATTAATGTCATCATCGGTTCTCATGGCCGCCAGTTCAGATATACTCATTCATTGGTTCCAAATAACATCGAAGGAGGATGGACGGAACCGGTTGGAATCGGAGAACCAGATGACGACCAAGCAAAAGGAGAATATTCTTACGTTGAATTGGTTTGCGATTCTCAAGATGTTGTCCACGTTGTAGCCCGATCCAGCGGAATCGGAAACCGTTACAAGTTAGTGTATCTGCAAAAGAAATCAGGTCAGGAAAATTGGGAAGTTTGGAACCCATATCAGGGTCCTGTTCCAGGAGAAAATCTGTATCAGAGTTTAAAGCATAAAACTATCCTCTACAATTGGCATCCAGCTTATGGTAATTATTATCATAAACTAAACCTGGATCGTAAAGGAAGGCTATTTGTAAATTATGTGTTCTTCATTGATAATCTTTATTCTGACGAAGTAGAAGCTTACCAAAAAAAATGGTCCGCAGAAATTTTAGTTAAAGATGATCCAGCTTGTGTCAATAATCCTTTTGACCGCAGTAAACGTAAAAGCGATAATTGTCCTGGGCTGGATTGCACCAAGGATCTCTCTCCAGATACATCTCCAGAATGTATAGATGTTTGCAAAGAACACCTCTGCTGGTACGCTAATTCGGTCAAAGCTCATGATCCCGCAATTGTTATGTCAGAAGATGGCGGAAACAGCTGGCAGCTTGTAACCACTCAGGATTTTCTTGATGGGATGAAATAATTAAGATTCTTTCAGAAGTAATTTATTGCCAAAGTTCTCAATTAAATATTTAAATGAGTTGCTCCTTTTAGAACTAAGATGAATCCCGAACAGAAATTAGCGTTAATTAAACGTAACACGCAAGAAATAGTTACCGAAGCAGAGTTATTAGATTTATTGAAAAAGAAAAAGCAGCCAGTAGTCTATTTGGGTACAGCTATCACCGGCAGACCGCACATAGGCTACTATGTATGGGTTCTAAAAATGGCTGATTTCTTGAAAGCAGGATTCAAAGTAAAAGTATTGCTGGCAGACATTCATGGTGCTTTGGACAACTGTCCTTGGGATGTTTTAGAAAAGCGTTACAAATACTACTCCAATGTCATTCCCCTGATGTTTCAAGCAGTTGGCGCAGATGTAAAGAACATTGAAATCGTCAAGGGTTCAGAATTCCAGCTGAAGAAAGATTACATTTTAGACACTTTAAAATTATCTACTTTTACTTCCATCCATGATGCTACCAAAGCCGCCTCGGAAGTAGTCAAGTTTGGCGACAGCCCTAAGTTAAGCGGTATAATCTATCCGTTAATGCAGGCTTTAGATGAGGAATACCTCCAAGCAGACGTACAATACGGCGGCATTGACCAGCGGAAAATATTGATGTACGCTCGTGAATACCTGCCAAAAGTTGGTTATAAACCAAGAGTGGAAGTAATGACTCCTTTAATTCCAGGATTGATTGGTAAAAAGATGTCAGCTTCCGACCCAAAATCAAAAATAGATTTATTGGACGATGAAAAAAGCGTGCAGGATAAAGTCCGTGGAGCATATTGCGAAGAAGGAAAAGTGGAAGACAATGGGGTATTAGCTTTCTTGAAATTAGTGATCATGCCTTTGAAACAGGATCGCAAAGAAAAATTATTGATTGAACGTCCAGCTAAATTTGGCGGCAATCTTTCTTTCAGCAGCTACGAAGAACTTGAAAAAACTTTCTTGGAAAAGAAGCTGCATCCGCTTGACCTGAAAAATGCTCTGGCGAAAGAAATTGATGTGCTTCTGGAACCATTCAGAAAGAATAAACTGAAGATAGATAAGATTGCGATGGAAGCGTATGTTTAATCTTTCCGTGTTATGGATTTTATTTGGAAGCCATGGCAACCCATCTTCCACGACTATCCAAATTTAATTGTACATTTCTAAACATTGAAAATAATTTTTGAGTCTCTTCTTTGGTGTAAAAACTATGGGGCAACCCTTTTTCTGGACCTGATAACGGGGTAAATGTACCTTCAGCGATTTCTTCATGGTTTTTGAAAGTATTCCATTTTTTACTGCTTTCTAGATCAGGCACGGTAATAAAGATTTTTCCATTTTTCCTGATTGCTCCATAAATCCTATTTATCAAATTTTGGACTTGCTCTTTTGTCCCATGGTGGATTGTGGAAATAGAAATGATTAAATCATATTTATTTTTTGGAACATCAAATTCAAACATATTCACGCAAAGAATTGTAGAATTGTCACCTAATGCTTTTTTAGTCATTTCAACTGCAGTTTCGCTTGAATCAATACCGTCTGTTTTAGATCCACATGCTTGCAAGAGTTTTAGATACTTCCCAGTTCCGCATCCGACATCTAAAACGTGTTTAAATCCAAAATTTGATTGGCTTAAAAATTGTTTAAACAACGGATGAATTTCTTCTGAAAGAGATGCCCACGCATTTCCGCCTTTCCGATAATTCTTGTAGATATTGTCCCAGATGGTCACGAAATTAATATTTCCTTAAAGGTTAAATAATTTATGCAGTTTTGTTTAACTTTTGTTAAGGAAGTAAGTTATATCGTTTTTGAATCCATTGAAAATTTTTGCCGCTTCTCGGTTATGTTTTTCCATTAATTCTTTTGCTTCATCCTCTTTGGTAGTTGAGAAAACTATTTTTATAGAAGAGGGAAGATTTTTTAAACCACCATAAAAAGCATATAATTTCAAGAGAGGGTCATTGGGTTCTTTTTTGTTCTTATGAAATTCTGATACCGCATATTCTCCACCTTCAACATAAGCTAGGACGAGACCGGCAATTAGTTTTTCGGTAAAGGAAGGTTTTGTGGATTTAGCGTATTCTAACGCTTTTTCATACGAAACTGGATGCACATAATCACGATCTAGTACCGTGACCACTTAATTATGAAACATAATATTTCCTTAATTTTTTGTCAGCTTTCTTTTTTGTGAAGGTCCAATCAATTTTTTTCTGTTGCCTATTTCTTCTTTTTTCCCATTCGTTTATCTCTCTGGCAAGCATTTCTTTATTTTTGATTCTTCGGCTGTTGCATTCCCTGTCCATAATTCCAATTTCTATTTCTGCAACATTCAGCCAACTCGCATGAGTGGGGGTATAATGAAATTCAATTTTCTTTAAGATTCTTTTTGCTTCTTTCTTATCTAGATTTTCATAGAAAGAACTCTTATTATGCGTGTTCAAATTATCGAGGACAACTCGAATTAATTTAGCATGAGGATATTTTATATCAACTATCTGTTGCATATAAAGAGCAAAGTCCTTCTTCGTTCTCTGGTCAGTTACTTGTGCAACTCTCTTTCCTCCTTTTGGCTCTACGCCCATGAAAATGTTTACTTTTCCTCTTCGTATATATTCATAATCTTGTTTTTCAGTTTTTCCTTGCTTTAATGGAATTGATGTCCTGCTATCTTCAATAAGCTGTTTTGGCTTTTCATCAATCCCTAAAACAGGTCTTAAACGATCGTAGGGCTCTTCGTATAAATTGAGAATATCGTACATTCTTTGATGATATTCTGGTGTTATTTCCTGAATACACCACATCTTTTTCAGCCACGGCTTGGTGTGACTTTTTTTAAAGTTAGACGTATTGACTCCCGATTAATCGTCTTAAAGCCTTCCTGTTTGCTCATTTCTTCTGCAAGCAAACGGACAGTCCATCTTTGTCTTCCTGCTGGTGGATTTGTGCAAGCATATGCAATGATTTCCACTTTTTTCTTGGGAGTATACTTCACTGGTTGTCCCGGTCTATCTCTTTCTGTCAAAGCATATTCTAAACCTTTATCGAGATAATTATTTTTTACGCGCCATATTGTAGTTCTTCCCACTGATAACAAGTCCTGAACTTCAACATCTTTTTTATCTTTGTTGATCAACAAAAGAACTCTTGCTCTTGTTAATGTTCTTGCTTTCTCTTTGCCTTTCTTAACAAAGGCATTGAGATAGTCTATCTCTTTCTTTTTTAGTTTAATTTTTACCATAACGGAAGAAAGAGGGAGAACCATATAAATGTTTCAAAATTAAATTGTCAAAGTACTAGTTCCATTTTGGTTGCATCACGCACTTCCTGTTTGACACTTCCAAGTTTGGCAACCAAATCATCCTGCGATGGAAGTTCATGCTCACAATTATGCATTTGATACAATGAACGTAATCTTTCTGCTAAATCTTTAGATTCAGTTTTTTCGTTATTCGGTTCCATTTTCACTTCCCTTCCAACACAACTTGCGCATAATGCCTGAAATACTTTTCAGCCACCCTTTTCACATCATTAACGGTAACTTTCTTAATTCTCTTTAAATATTTTTCCATCAGAGCAGCGCCTTTTACTTGTTCCCAGAATAAGACTTGATCTGCAACTTTCTGAGTATCTTCAATCTCCAGTAAATAATCTCCTTCGATGAAATCTTGTGCTTCTTTAACTTCTTCTAAGGTGACATTATTTAGGCGGCCGATTTCTTCCAGCATTAAATCAGACACTAAAGCAATATTTTTCTTGTCAATGATAGCATAAGCAGCAAAATACCCAAAGTTATTATCTGACATAACCTGCGTTCCCACGTCATAGCCCAATCCGCGCTTACTGCGGATTTCTGTAAACATCTTGCCACTCTGCCCTCTTCCGAGAATCCGGGTGCGCTCTGGACACGGTTTTGAAGCCAAGAACCAAATGGGTATTGAAGATATTTTTCTTCAGGAATACTTTTTTATTTTTCTTCAAAATAGGTTCCGCGGGGAAAGTTGTTTTTTGTAGTTTTCCTTTTTTGAATACAAAATATTTTTCAATCTCTTTTTTCCATTTTGGAGCATCACCAACGATAGAAACCACCATATTATTTGGAACATAATATTTAGTAAAGAAATCAAGTACTTTTTTCCGATCCAGGGATTTGATTACTTTTACATCACCATAAGTGGGATATTTGCAGGGGTGTTTCTCAAACAAATTCTGTTGCATTAGGATCCACTGATGATATCGCGGCTCATCATAAATCATGGTGATCTCTTTCAACACCACATTTTTTTCTTTCTTGATGTCTTCTTCACGCAACAGGGGGTTTTGCAGGATGTCTGCTAAAACATCTACTGCAATGGAAAAATGTTTTTTCAAAACTTTGGTGTAAAAACAAGTTTTTCCGGTGGAAGTGTAAGCATTAAAATCTCCCCCGATACGTTCAATTTCATTAGAAATTTCCTTGTTGCTGGCTCTTTTTTTAGTACCCTCAAAAAGAATATGCTCTAAGAAATGAGATATGCCTCTTTCGTCATTCTTTTCGTGGCAGCTGCCCACCTTTACCATTACTTCTACTACTACTGAATTGCTTTTTTTAGGATAATAAATAACCGTTAGGCCATTTGATAAAACTACTTTTTTCATGGTTTATGAAGCATTGGATAAACTAGAGAAAAATGTTTTTTTTATTTTTCTCGTAAAAGAAATGTTATTTTTATGGTTTATAAGGGTTGCGGACAGCTAATCTAAATAGCTTTACATCCAAAGAATATATATAGCAAATGTGTTAAATAATCGTACGTTTATCCACACATTTGCTTATTAGTAATTGTGAACAAATGTACGAAGATAATTCACAATTACTATAGAGAACTTTGAAAAAAGGAATTTTTGACAACATTAAATTTTTGTTTAAAGCTAAAATTCCGCCATTTCACAGTCTCTTAGGGAAGTTTTAGTTGAGGACAATAGTTTCGCATATTATTTTAGCCTCAACTAAAGTTTGAAAGACCAGCATCATTTATGCGTTATATGGGTCTTTCATTATTTTATGAATTATTCAAACTTCTCTATACAAAAAGTAGCCATTATCTTGCACGGACTAAGGAAATGCCTTTCTTAGAACAATAAGGGCAATTGCCGGCAAATCCATTCTTCCTGCGAAATTCATATTGGCAACTTCCACAGCGATAGGAGCTATAATCGGAATGAGCCCCTACTGTATGAGCTGGTTCACTTTTAATGGCAAGAGGTGCTTCTTTTACCTTTACTCTGTTTTTTTGAACTGGCCGATCATGGAGAATGTTTATTTTGCTTCCAGGAAGACTCAAACAATTTACGCACATTAAGAGATTACTTGTTTCATCTGTGCGTAATGTTGACACATAAAATTCCAAATGACAATTATTGCACTCCATCACTACATCTTCAAAATTTTGATCCATAAATCCCACCTTTTTGTATAGATTGCACCAGAGTAAATGATATTTAAACTTTTCTGCAAAGGAGTAGTATAATCCATTTTTTTCTTATATCTTATAATTACAATATCTTTTTATAGTTTTATAACTCCTTAAATTTATGGCTAATGATTTAACCTCTTTGTTCTCAAACAAAGCTGAAGCAGTTCTAGCAGAAAGAACTTTAATTTATCTGCAAGACCAAAAAAAACGATTTGGAATGGACCCCGTATCTTTACCCTATTCAGATTCAATGCTTGCCTATCTCAAACATGATTTACACCAGTTAGTAGAAGATGGGGCAGTTGACTCTTCTATTTTCAATGGGCAGCTTGTCAATTGTGCTTATGTTTCTGATAAATTACCAACTGTTTTATATCATTTAGTTTTAGCCGGTTATATGGAAAAAATTACCACAGGTTATGTTCTTAAACCTTAGGTTACGTTGTAAAATTTTGTTTCCAAAGGGTTTTTAAACTTCTTTCTCCTCGTTTTAACCATGAAACTCAAACAGTTCCAGTCGCTTCTTCAAAAAGAAGAGATCAATCTAGCTTTTCTCATTCATCCTGATCCTAATATAACCTACTTCGCACAAATGAAACCTTCTTTTGCCTTTCTGCAAATCACTCCCACTACTGCCTCATTATCTCTCTCTAAGCTGGATAAGCCCCCTTCAATTAAAGGGATATCAGTATTGCCCCTGCAAAAAAATTGGGATAAAAAAAAAGCAGATAATAAAATCAAAAAGATAGGGGTTAACAAAAGCAGCATCTCTTTATCTTACGTTGAGAAACTGCAAAAAATGTATCCGCGAGCTAAACTAGTTGATATCTCTTCAAGCCTAAATGAATTAAGATCACAAAAAACACCAGAAGAAATAACAAAAATAACTCGCGCCTGCGCGATTACCACTCAAGCATTTAATGCTTTAATCCGAGAATTCTCTTTGAATAAATTCAAGACTGAACAAGACGTTGCTTTTTTCCTAGAAAAATTCATCCAAGAACGCGGCGCGGAATTAGCTTTCCCTACCATCATTGCATCAGGTAAGAACAGCGCTGTTCCGCATCACGTCACTTCTTCAGCAAAACTTACCAAAGGATTTCTACAGCTTGATCTAGGTGCTTGTTACAAAAATTATTGCTCTGATATGTCTCGATCCTTGTACATTGGAAAACCAAATGATGCTGAGAAAGCTCATTATCAAATATTACGTCAAGCGCAGGAAAAAATTATGGAAGAAGTCGCTATCAACAAATCATTTGCTGAGCTGGAAAATATCTCCAGAAAAAATCTAGGTAAATATTCCCCTTACTTTATACATTCTCTGGGGCATGGCGTAGGTGTAGAGATACATGAAGCTCCTGCTTTTTCCAAAGAAGCGAAGCAAACTATCAAACTAAACCACATTTTTACTATAGAACCAGGGATTTATTTCCCTCAAAAGTATGGGATTAGGATAGAAGATACCCTTTTGTTTAATGGCAAAGCTAAAATACTGACTACTGCTCCTAAAGAATTAATCTTTTTGAAATAAATTCTTTTATACCGCAAACCTTTTAAAATCCAGTTAAATTAAACGATATATTTATAAATAAAACGATGGGGCTGTAGTGTAGCCTGGTAAAGATAAACCAGTGTTACCTTTGGGTTACTATCACTAATGGTTTGGGTGAGCTTCGGCGATGACCGGAAAATACAAAAAAACCATTGAACCCCGGTTCGAATCCGGGCAGCCCCATTCATAATCGACCATAATCAACATGTCAAGCACAAAAAGATTCGGAGCAAGATACGGACCAAGTTTAAAGAAGAAATTTGCTCTTGCTGAAGTTCAACAGCGAGCAAAACACAAATGTCCTTCTTGCAATAAGATGAGCGTTAAGCGTCTAGCAACCGGGATTTGGAAGTGTCTTAAATGTAATATTAAGTTCGCCGGAAAGGCGTATACTATCTAATCTAAAGGTGTCTAAAAATGTATTATATCTGTTTTGATTGCGGAAAAAAAGTAGAAGATGAATACACTAGAGTGAAAATTCGCTGCCCTTATTGCGGTGGAAAAGTTCTCTATAAAGATCGCCGCACGGTAGTTAAAGTTAAAGCAAGATAATTTTTACATCCCCCATTTTTTACAAAATTTACCATGAACCAATCTAAAATAGCTCAGCTGCAATTGCTTCAACAGAACCTGCAAAATCTTCTTCTCCAAAAACAGCAGCTGCAAAATAAATCTCTTGAAGTTGAATCTGCATTACAAGAAATCAAGACTTCAGAAAAATGTTATAAAATTTTGGGACACATCATGGTTGCTGCTCCCAAGGATGCACTTTCCAAAGAACTAAATGAAAAAAAAGAAATAAATAACTTGCGGCTTAAAAATTGCCTTTCTCAGGAAGAAAAGCTTAAAAAAAGTATCGAAGACACCCAGAAAGAAGCCCTAAAGGAAATGAAGGACCATGAATAATGATTTTGAGGAAGTAATTGCTCGCCTAGAAGAGCTGAAAGGGGAATTTGATTCTAATAAGAAACTAAAGGAAAAGATTGATACTGTTATTCAGATTTTAAATACGGATGCCGAATTGACCATTGAAAAGGCTCTTTCTGAATTGGAAGAATTAAACTCCATGAACTTGTCTTCTTATCACAGAACTCAATTATGGGACGTAGCTAGTTTGTTGGAAAGCCTGAAGAATTGAAAGCATC
>CAYRMP010000028.1:0-13342 GCA_964425545.1 uncultured Methanosarcinales archaeon
TTATTCAAACTTCTCTATAAACTAATTCTGTTGTAGTGAAACTATCCAACAGACAACCCACTGGACAAAACAACTAAAACTTCTAATCCTTTAAAATTCCAGAGAATGAAGGGTTATTGCACCATATTTCATTACCCACTCCCGCACTGGACAAGTGCGGCTGGAGTTTATATTCTTCTTTAATTCTATTTATAGTTACAATGAATAAAATGGTGGTAAAAGGAACAGAAATATCTATTATTAATATCGAAAAAGAAGATTACATCTCGATTACAGATATGCTAAAAGCTAAAGATGGTGATTTTTTCATATCCGATTGGCTCAGAAATAGAAATACTGTTGAATTTTTAGGGATATGGGAACGAATATACAATCCTAATTTTAATTACGGCGAATATGCCATAATTACTTACCAACAACGGATTGAAAGATTCTGTCGTCCAGAGCCCTTATGGTGCGCTTACAGCGCCTAAAACATTATAAATAAATTCAACCAAAAATAAACCCATGCTCCGCAATTTTACACCCCGGCTTTACCAGCAGACTATACTTGGCACTGTAGCCAGACACAACACCCTCGTGGTTCTCCCAACAGGTTTGGGGAAGACGGCTATCGCTTTCCTTCTTACTGCACAAAGATTAAACAATTACCCTAACTCTAAAATTCTCCTGCTTGCGCCGACTAAACCATTGTGCGAACAGCACGTAGAGAGTTTCCGTGAACATCTCGATATACCCGCAGAAAAAATAGTTCTCTTCACCGGCAGTGTCAGTCCAGAAAAGCGTGCGCTCTTATGGAAAGATGCGCAAATTATCATTTCTACTCCGCAGGGTTTAGAAAATGATATCATTAACAGCCGTATCAATCTAAAGGAAGTCTCTCTTTTAATCTTTGACGAAGCGCATCACGCAACTGGAGAATATGCCTATGTCTGGATTGCTAACCAATATGATAAAACTTCTTCCTCAGCAAGAATTTTGGCTTTAACTGCTTCTCCCGGCAGCGATATGGAGACGGTCAAAGAAGTTACTACCAATCTTAAAATCGAAAAAGTAGAAGTACGAACTGAAAAGGACGTGGATGTCAAGCCTTATGTACAGACCACTCACAAAAAGTGGGTGGAAGTAGAATTTCCCCAAGAATTAAAACAGATTCAGCTTTTGCTAAAAGACTGTCGTAAATCAAAACTGATTGAAGCGCAGCATTTAGGGTATTGCAGTGATCTGGAAATGTCTAAAGGCGGACTTTTGGCATTACAACTAGAATTACAAAAAAAAATAACTTCTGGCTTCCGCGATTTTGAACTGTTGCGTTCCTTGTCTGTAATTGCCGAAGCCATGAAAATAGATCATGCCCTGGAATTATTAGAAACGCAAGGAATCAGACAGTTACATTCCTATTTCAAAAAGATGCAGCAGGATGCCTTAACTTCAAAAGTAAAAGCAGTGCAAAATTTGATGCAAGATGAACTATTCAAGTCCTCTATGCATTTTACAGAAGAATTGCTAACACAAAATGTAGAACATCCTAAACTGCCAAAACTAAGAGAGATTATCCGGGAAACCATGGGGAAAGATCCTAATGCAAAAACAATCATCTTTACCCAATTCAGAGATTCTGCAGAAGAGATAGTAAAAACAGTTAGCGAATTAAACATTAAAAACCATCTCTTCGTAGGCCAGACTAAAAAGAACGGATCAGGATTTTCGCAAAAACAACAAAAAGAAATTCTGGATAAGTTTAGTGTCGGAGAATTCAATATTTTAGTGGCAACTTCTGTGGCGGAAGAAGGTTTAGATATACCTAAGGTAGATAAAGTAATATTCTATGAACCAATCCCCAGCGCTATCCGTTCCATCCAGCGCCGAGGAAGAACAGGACGTTTAGAAGATGGTGAAGTAACTATTCTGCTTACTAAAGGAACCAGGGATGAAGCTTATCGATGGAGCGCCCACCATAAAGAAAAAAGGATGTACCGCAATTTAGATCAATTAAAGAAAGAATTCTCTTTACATAAAAATGAACAAACTCTAACCATTGGAAATAATACTTCCGGAAATAATGCTTCTTTAACCAAATTCATGCCCCAAGAAAAAATAGTAGCCGTACTTGCCGACCATCGGGAAAAGAACAACCGCGTAGTGAAAGAACTGATTGATGCGGGTATCCCAGTTAAAACTGCACAACTCACCAGTGCAGACTACATTGTTTCCGGAAAAGTCGGCATAGAACTTAAAAAAGTTCCAGATTTTGTTGCTTCTATCATTGACGGCAGAATTCTCGATCAAGTCCGTGATTTAAAAAATTCTTTTCCCAAAGCAGTATTAGTTATTGAAGGAGAAGAAGATATTTATACTATTCGAAATGTCCATGCCAATGCCATCCGAGGGATGCTTGCTTCTATTGTCTTAGATTTCCACGTGCCGGTTTTGTACACCAAAAACCCGCAGGATACGGCAGCATTGTTGGTAGTCATGGCCAAACGCGAACAGGGAAAGGAAATTGATTTCTCACCGCATTCCCTGAAGCCAAAATCTGTCTGCGAACAGCAGGAGTTTATTGTATCCTCATTTCCCAATATCGGTATGCAAACTGCCCGTATCTTATTGGAACATTTCAGCAGCATTAAGAATCTGGTGAATGCTAGCGAAGCGCAATTGACCGAACTGAAAGGTATCGGAGACAAGACCGCCAGACAATTAGTGAAGATGTTTGAAGAAGAATATCTAAAGAAGAGTACTTGAAGAAAGAGCAATATCTTTGTATCTTCTTAAGGAGTTATCTTATCTTTCCTTCTTGCCATTGCTTCAGGAATAATCTTGCTGCAGCATCTAAATCCAATTCTTTACCTTTGCGCACTTTCTTAAAGATAATCGCAATTCTTTCTAGAATCTCATCCGCATCATCTTCTTCAATCCCAAAATGTTTCTTAATGCGTTCTCTCTCTTCTTCAATAATTCGCAGAGCAACATATTCTGGATCTTTAATCTTGCCGGAAGAAATAGCGCTAGTTTTTCCAAATTTAACTACATCTTTTTCTTCCCGGGGAAATACTCCTGGCGTGTCAATAAGCAATATCTTGTTATCTACCCTGATTTTCTGTAATCCTTTGGTGAAACCGCTTTCCGAAGAAGTTCCCGCTGATCCTCGGCCAGACAAGGCGTTAATTAGTGAAGATTTCCCAACGTTGGGATATCCCAGAACACCGACAGTGGTTCTTTCTCCTTGAGATAATTGCAGGATCTTCTTTTTCAGAATAGTCGTTCCTAAACGGTCCCGGCTGGAGATAAACACTGATGGCTGCAAGTCTTTTGTTTTTTCTTTTAATTCTTCTATATTTACCAAATCGCATTTATTCATAACATATAATATCTTTTTACCTGAAGAACGCACTTTATATTCGATTTCTCTATTTCTTGTCTCTTCGATGAATCTAGCATCTAATACTTCAATGATGATCTCTGCTTCTCTCAGTACCTGGTTGACATGTTTCCAGAATGTTGGCATATATATGAACTGCTATGCAAATTTATAAATATTCCTTGCAAATAGCTCCATTATGTCTGAAGATACACCTAACAATACCTCTAACGACACTTCTAACGAAGAACAAGCGCAAATGCGTAAGCAACATCTTCAGCTGATGGATGAATGTATTCTGGATGCTACGCATCTTGCTATTAAGAATGGTATCAACCAGGAAGATGTTGTTGCTGCCTTGGCCGTAGCTTTGTTTAAAGAAAGAATCAAAATAATACCTTAGAATGGTAACTTTAACTAATAAAAAGAATTCTTAAAATAATGGCTTCTAAAAAGAAATAGTTTTTATCTCTTTTTCTTCTTCAAATGTTTTTTCAAGAAACTCTCAAACTTTTCCACTTCCTGTTTAGTATTGAAGAATAATAAGTGTTTCTTCCCTTTTCGCGTCAACAAATATCCGCCTAAGAAAGTTTTATCGAGCTTATGACGAGCAACATCTTTCAAAAGAGATTTTTCTTTTTTTACTACATTCCTTTTTTTCCGTACTACTTCCAAATGTTTCTTGGTAAGTTTATAATTTTCTTCTACTTGTCTCCATCGCTGTATTGAATAGGATGTAACAAAATAGAGTGCTAAAAATAATGCCGTAAACAATGTTCCCAGTAACCAAGATCCTTTATACTGCAAGTATGCGAATAAATACACTGCCAGCGCTAAAAAGGCTATCAGGACAACTTCGATACGCAGTATTATGAATTCTTTTTGGGGAAATTTCCATGATAGGGAAGTCGGTTTCATTTATTCACCTGAAGGAGCTTTAGTCATACTTACCATGGATGCAATAAACATGGCAACGAAAACTATCATGAAAGCAATTTTGTAATCACTGGAAGGGACAAGATAAGCAGTGATAAGAAAACCGATAATAGAAAGGACCATGAAACTGCCTTTTAAGGGGACAGCATGCCATTTCTGAGGAGCTTTATTTACAGAACTTTTACGGCGCGCTTTCTTAGCCACTTTATATCAACCTCTTTTTACAGTAGAAGTATTTTATGGTATTTAAATCTGACTGTTTCTTTGTGGAATAGTCAGGGTCAGAACGAATCAAGACTGGTCGTGAGTGATTGACGTTTTGGGAAGTTTATTTGTTCTTGAAAATGAATTTTTCTACTTCTTTTCGAGCTTTTTCCCTGCGTTTCTGATGTTCAGCTAAGAACTCGTTAATTTTCTCAATCAAAATAGCTTTTAATTCTCCGGACAATAATTTTCCTGATTTATAATCGTCATGGATCTTCTTAAGCTTTTTATCATCAAATTCAAAGTAGCGCAGCCATTGGTAAGCAATGTCAATATCGGAGTTGCCGCCTTTCTTGCGATGCTCTTCAACCGTAGCCTGACCGCCGGAAAAAGCATACTTGTTAATCTTTTTTTTCACGGTAGCTGGATCATCAGTAGTAAGGATGGCTTTATCTGGATCACTGCTGCTCATCTTTCCTTCCATTCCAGTTAAAGGAGGCATAAATACTGAATGCAGTATTGCTGGCTTATGATATCCTAGTTTTTCTACCACGTCTCTGCTGATTCTAAAGTGTGGATCCTGATCTACACCCAAGGGAATTAAGCATGGTCTCTTCTCGCCGCGCAATACGTTAGGTAAAAATACTGGAACGGTCTGCATGGAAGTATAAAATATGCTGCCAATATTATTAGAATCGGTAAATCCAAATGCCGCTTTGATGGTAGAAAAAGTAATCTTTTTTGCTACTTTAATAGCTTCAGGATACATGATGCCGGCATGTTTAGTATCAATCAGGAAATGCGTTTTTTTTGAATCAAAACCTAATGCAATGACATCAAGCATATTTTCATAAGTCCATTTCTGCACTTCTTCGTAACTTAAATTCTTAAACAAGAATTTTTCGTCATCAGTAAACTGGAACCATACTTCTGCGCCGAAAGCTTCCTGCAGCCATTGGGTGAATCTCCATGTACCTAAATGCCCAAGATGAATTGGCCCAGATGGTCCGCAGCCAGTATAAAGGAAAAACTTGTTTCCTTTCTCATATTCATCTAAACACCATTTCAAATCCCGATGGGCGAAGAAGATTTTCCTTTTCAAATAAGGGTGAAGTTTTCCAGCCAGTTTTTCAATCCTTTTCAAGTCAACTGGCGTTAATTTAGTAATGCCAAATTCTTGTACTAGTCGATCATAATCTACCTTTCCCTCTACTTGGTAAGGATTGACTTTTGCCATAGTTCTAAGATTGCGTGGGAAGTTTATATACTTTTTCCAACCTTTTTTAGAAAAAGGTTGATCAAAAACCCGTCTAGCTGGTGGTGTTTCACTATTTAACCCATTTTTAGAAATTTTTAACTTTTTCTCTCATCTTCCTATACACTACATCCATGATTCCTTTCAGATTCTCTATATCTTCCTTGTTATAATCAACCAGCAATTCTAAATATTCCCGGTCTCCGGAAGCATGAAATGCTTTCCATAATTCTACTGGGTTCCCATACAAATGCGCCGGCCTTTTCAGATTCAATATTTTCTCTACTTCCTTTAATCCGCCTTTCAGGTCAAGTTTCACACATAGCGGCTTAAGATCGATATGCGGCATCTTTACTTCGAGCATCAATTGTTTCTTCAATTTAGGTAAATCAAAAGCTCCTCCATTAAAAGTTACCAGCAGTTTATATTTCGCCAATTCTTTTTCCAGTAAATTCTTTTCCAGATTAAATCCTTTCACAAAAGTGTTGGTATTATAATAATCTGAAATTCCTACAATTGTGATAGCCCCATAAGAATCTGTTTCAATATCCAGAAAACAACAATTTTCCTTAAAATTAGGATATAATCTCCACATTTCTTTTGAAGGCAATTTGCCGATAAAGTATACCCCATTATCTTCAGATAACGCTTGCTGTGCTTCCCTGATCTTGCGGTTATAGAATTCTTTTTTTGCTGCAGCAATCCCCACAACTTTTTGCCTGCCTAAAAATTCCCGCCAATCTTTAATGCCTTGTTTCCAGAAAGACCTCTCTCTAGCTGTGCTGCATTTTTCCAAAAACACAAAAGATTCCCGGATCATTGAATTTAATCTATGCATGACCTCAGCTTTGCTAAGTGTCTGTTCGTCTTTTGTTTGACGTGACAAACAACACAAAGGATTCTTGGATCATTATTAATATCTACAAGTCAACAGTAATAACTTTCTTTTCTAAATTAATCTTGCTAATCTTTTTCTCTTTCTTTAATTCTTTGGCAATCTCAGTCCAGCTCTTACTTTTCTTCATCTCTTCTACAATCTCCCTCATTTTTTGCAGAGCGGCATATTTCTCATACATCCTTTCTCCTTTTTGCGCGGCACTGACAATTTTTTCTTCCTGATTTTTGATTGCTTCTTCCTGTTCTGCAATTGTCCGCTGCAGAGTTTTGATCTTATTTTGATAAGGGGAAAGTTTTTCAGATAGCTTCAAAGTATCAATAGCTTCATTATAAGTTTCAGTTTCTTTCAGGAGTTTTTTCTCAAGCAAGGGGAAAGGTGTAATTTCTTCTTCATAGAGGTATCCTTTTGGTGTAGTTATGGCTATCAAGAAATGTTTCATGGCCTTAACCAGCATTTCCGTTTCCTTCACCGTAACTTCAGCCGGAACTTTTTTTAAATCCACTTCTGCTTGTTTACATGCTTCTTCTGCATACAATCCGCCTAAACCTATCTCTGTAGCTAAAGAAGTAGCTAAATTTCTCTTCTCGCTCTTCTTCAAGATTTCCTGGAGCTTTTTTGCAGTTAATTCTTTCCAATTTATATCTAAAGGAGGAAAAACATACTTTTCTTTTGCTTTTACGGTTCTATCTTTCCATTCCTGCGATTCCAAGGCAGTAATAATCACATTATTTGCATCAGTGAGGATAATATTTCCTTTGGAGAATAATTCTACAATCAGAAAGTATTTTTCCAGCGTTACACCCGGAACGTCACGAACGAAGCGACTTGATTTCTCTAATTCAAAAATAACTATTCTTTCCGAGCCTTGCTGATACATGTTTTTTATAACAGCATTACCAATATATTTGCGCAGCTGCATGCAAAAGCCAGACGGCCTTAAAGCATTTTCTTTTTGTGCGGTGAGGCAAAGCCATTTTCCGGAAATTATTTTTAATAGTTGTTTTCCTTTTCCAGGAGCATGCAGTTGAAGCAAGAGCATATTTTTATCGGGATGATAAATATTGGATACTTTTCCATTTACTAAAAATTGCAGCTCATTTACTAAAGCAGCTAGTTCTAAGGAAGATATGGATTTTTTAGGCATGTATAACGAGAATTCTATTGTTTTAAATAAACTTTACTAGTATTACCGGTACTTCTCTTTAATTTTTCTGACCATATCTCTTTTTTGCTTTTCCATTGTTTCTTGGATAAAATTTCCGAAATACCTTACTCCTTTATTCGTCAAAACAGCCAAATCCAATCCGCTGGTATTTGGATCCTGTTCCGCTATCTCTAGACATTTTGTTGCCAAGCCGATTGCCTTAGGAACAGTAATTGCATTATTATTGATGATCCCTTTTTCAGAAAGAGAAGCAAGATATTTTGCAACGTAATCTTCGCCGCTGCCTAAAGCCAGATAAAAATCTTTTTCACTTTCTTTTAAATTGCCAAAGTAATCAACTTGCCATAGGCCTAATTTATTTCCGAATTTTGCTGCAAGAATAAATTCATGAAGGGAATTCTCGTCCACTTCCTCTCTTCTTTTAGCAATAGTATTTATTTCATTTATCTCTGGGAAATGTGGTTTTCTACTTTCCGGTTTTTCATAATATCTTTGGATGGCTCTATAAATCAGGCCGGCCATTTTTCTGTTTTTATACTGCAAGAATACAGCAAATTGATTACTTATTCCCCCTGCATCACCTATAATCCAATTCTTCCCGTAAGTAATCTTGCCTATTTGTTCTTTTAAGATAGCTTTTTCTCCATCAAAAGTAGTTAACTGTCGATCTGCACCTAATACTATCCCTTCTACACCAGAATTTGCTTTGATTCCGATTATGGTAGTCAATTTATAAAAATGAAGAAATCTTCTTTTATATTATTTATGCTCTTGAAGTATAGGGAAATAAGCGCCCGGGGGGGAAAGTCGAAGCTATGCTTCTCGTTCAGTTCCTGCGGAAACTACTCGAACCCTCGATTTGTTCCTCTGCAAGGAACCGTTCAAATGAATATAGCAAATGTGTTAAATAATCAAATATTTTTATACACATTTGCTTATTAGTAATTGTGAACAAATGTACGAAGATTATTCACAATTACTATAAAAGCGCCCGGAGGGACTCGAACCCTCGATTTGTTCCTCTGCAGGGAACCGCTTTAGCCGCTTAGCCACGGACGCAAGATTAATTAGCCAGAATAAAGATTATTTATATAAGTTTTGGACATAACTTACTTATTACTCAGCCATTTCACATAAGAATAAAGGATCACTGAAAGATTGACCATCCGCATATTGGCGTTATAAGCCGTATCGGCTCCTTTCTTTATTTTTATTATGTTCTGTTCAATTTCCCCTACTCGCTTCAATTCCTCAGCAGGAATGCGTCTTTTAATGGTCGCAAAATCTACTTTCTTGTATTCTTCTTCTAAAGTAGAATGGAAAAAAAATCCTTTTTGCATACTTTCCACTAAACCATTAACTTGCGCTACCGGTCCTTCATTAACCATATCTGGGGCGTGAAACACAAATCCTTGGTTCCGCAACAGGAATTGGAACAATCCTTTAATTTCATCATTAACGCGAATCTTTTCTTCTTGGATCCGTAATTTCGGGATTTGGTTTAATAGCGTAGTCATTCCGGAAGCTGAAGTAGCTTGCCACACCTGTATTTGTTGTAAATAAGCAAGATTACTTTCTAATGCAGCAGTTACCGGATCTAATGCCTGTATGGCTCTCTGCAAGCTTACTGCTTCATATAATTCTGATTCTAGCTGCGCTAAAGACTTAATCATTTCAATTGTAGGCCCCACCAAAGCAGCCGTTTCTTCAATAAGCTGTAATTCACTGGAAGAAACAAAAAATTCACAGAAGGCTTCTTCCATCACTTCTTCCCGTAGAGGAAGTTTTACTTTTTCCCGCAGTTCGCGAACCAGATATACACTTTCCAAATCTGCCATCTTTGAAGAAAGATGGGTAAGCTGGTGAATGTATAACATCTTTTCACCCCTTTACGCGAAAAGGATAATGCTTTTCCTTTTGCATCCCTAAGTTCTGAGTTTTAGAAGTTTCTTTAGCGCTTTGCTGCGGTTTAAATACCTTTTGTAATCGGTCAACTTTACCGCAATATGGGCACTGGAGGTTGTAAGTTAATCCAGTCTTAGAATCATCAGCTTTAAAATTGTAATTGCAGCGGGTGCAATTATACTTAATTAAATTTGGGGGCATCAGATTCTTTGATTTTAAATCAGTAGTTGGTATTTGGCCTGCACTGGCTTTTTTAAGTTCTTCACAGCAATTCATGCACACTAAGAAGTTTTTATTGTCACTTTTCGGATATAATCTTACTTGATCAAGAAGAACAACACCTTTACAGCGTTCGCATGTCCTGGTTTTACGAATATCCATCATCTCACCCTTTACTCTGGATGATTTTAGGTTTAACCTATATTTAAAGATATCTGAAATCTAAAATAAGAATGTAAGTAACTTAAGTATTAAAAAAGCGGACCCGGGGAGACTTTCACAGCAATACCTAATCGTCGCGGTGGGCTATGCATACGCATTGCCCCCCATCTCGCCTAAGATATTGGCCATTTGAACTCCCGACCTATTCAGCGGTTAAGTGGTTTTCCGATTAACCTCAGCTTAGAAGGCTGTCGCCCTATCCAGGCTAGGCTACGGGTCCTTGAATAGACAAAATTGGAGACAACTTTTAAATATTTCTTTGAAAGAAGCAGTTTATGGGCTGGGTAATCACTTTTGAAGAAAAGGCAGTAATAGCTAAAGGATTGAACAACTTAGCAAAGCCGAATGAAGAAAGAGTAAAAGAATATCTTTTTCCTGACGAATATCAAAATCTTCATCTTCTCACTGAAATTCCTCAGATGGAATATCCAGAAAACCCGGTTCTTTTTTATCCGGGCTGCGGCGCAGATATACTTATGCCTCTGAAATATGTCGAATTGCTCTTTCCCCGATTAAGAAATGTTACTTTCATTTTCAATGATGCAGATAATAATCTTGGCACAATCAAAACTATTTTAGATGAAGTAGGAATTTCATTCAAGGAAAAAAAGAAAAACATCCTGCAATTTTATTGGAACGGCCTTTTAGTCCATTTAAACTTTATTCAAGGAAACGTTTTCCAGATAATTGCTGATCTTCCTCCCTTTGATATTTATTTCGAACGCGCTTTTCGAATCATGAAAGACGAGCATCCGGAATATGAAAATAAAATCTATCAAAAATTAAACTCTAATGGTGTTATTATCAGCGATTCCGGCTTTCAGCATCTGCCTTTAGAAAAAGCAGATGTTTCGCAGGAATTAAGCGCATACAAAGAGATGATTATCGGGGTGAAAAAGAAATGATCAAAAAGAAATAAAACACCTTTATACCAAAGGAATTAGCTTTTTTTGGAAACTAACTCCCATTTAGTATATTTCAATCCCTTCCTTCACAATTTCCTTGATTAGGGTGAGGCTTTTTTTTAGTTTGTTAAACTCTTCCGGCGTATAACACAGGAAATCAACCGGTTTTCCAATCGTCCAGTGATCATAAAACCCTCTTGCGCGTTGGTATGGTTTTATTTTTTTAAATTTATTTGAGACCACGAGCAGATCAACGTCACTCCATTGGCGCGTTTCTCCTTTTGCCTGGCTTCCAAATAAGATCATTCTCTGAACGGGGAGGTCATGGGATAAGTCCTTTTTAAACTTCTTCAATTCCTTTAAGAGAGTTTCTTTTTTACCCATTGTAATATCTCCTCGCTTTGTTGAAGTAATTCTTCAGTATCTTTTTTGTAAAAGACGGATTTAAATCAGTATGGTATCTTGTGGCTATGTATCCCTAGGTAAGGTCTTCACGGGCAGTTTTAAATTTAGCAGGAAGCCCTAATTTTTGAAGAAAAAAAATAAGGTTATGATATCTTAGAACTTCCGTCTTTTTCTCTTGCAACCACAACGCCTTAAGGGCTTTCTCTACTGCCTGCTGGCAGAAAAATATTGTTCCATCATATTTTTCCGCATTAAAGAGAATAACTGCCTTTTCTAAATCATCTTCGGACAATTTCCACCAATTATGGCTTTCTTTTGACATCATAGAAGGAAAGGCTTCCATTTTTTATAAATTTTTTTGCATCATCGTCACTTTCATTACCCTTCTGGCTTAATAATCCGCAGCTCTGTTACTAAGCGGCAGATGAATTTAAGGCATTTCCGTTGATTTTTCAAATATCAGCAATATGTTTAAGCATTTTTTGTTGCAGATGATGTGTATTGCTTCCATTCATATACCCCAACCAGCCGTTGAGAGTTTGTTCAATGGTTTCTTTACTTATTACTTTATCTTTGTATAGTTCTTCTATCTCATTTAGTTTTTTTTCTATCTTTTGACGGTTTCTTTTTCGGAGCAGAATATAATGATAAAAAATGCGATAACCTACAAAATCGAGGCCTCGGGAAAGTGGCTTAATTCTTGACTTTTGAGGATGCAGTTCAAGTAAAAGATTTCTTTTAAGGAATATATTTATTTTTTCTTGGTAGTCTTGTAATGTCTCTCTATTTTTATGAAAAATGACAAAATCATCAACATAGCGCAGGTAATATTTTGCTTTGAGATGGTGTTTAACAAACATATCCAATTCATTAAGATAGATATTGGCAAAGAATTGCGAGGTAAGATTGCCTAACGGCATTCCCTTTCCGAGATGAGGAGTTTTATGATTGGCAAGAATCTTTTCAATAAGCTTAATTACTTTTTGATCGCATATTTTTTTGGAAAGTATTTGAACTAAAACCCCGTGATCAACGGTATCAAAATATTTGCGTATATCTGCTTTTAGAATGTATCCTCTCACATAATTGTTATTGTAATCCTCTCGTATTTTTGTTCCATTTTTGCTGACTTTTCGTTTGAATTGGTTAAATCTCTTCACTATGCCCGATGTTCCTTTTCTTTTTCTGTTTGCATAAGAATCATGGATAAATCTCTTCTCAAAAATGGGTTCGATAAGATTACATACGGCATGATGGACGACTCTATCTTTAAAATCTGATTTACTGATTTTTCTTGTTTTTGGGTCGCGAAGAATGAAAGTTTTTAATGGCAAAGGCAGGTAGGTTTCAGTGATAAGCTCGTGCTGGATTTTCTTCAGATTTTCTTCAAGTTTCAGTTCAAACTCTTGCACGTCAGGACGGGAACTTTTTCTGTTCCTAGCTTTACGGTATGCTAGTTCGAGATTATCAGGAGAACAAATTTTGTTGTAAAGCTTGGTGTAGGTTTTCATAAAGGAGATGTCAAGGGCAGCCAGAGCCATTCCACGAGCACGGCCGTTGTTGTTGATAGGGTTGTTGTTGCAATTGAGGTTGAACCTATCTGTATTGATATTGAACCAGACCGCCCCCAGTAGCCAACTCACTGTAAGTATCACCGCAGCGCAAGGGTTCACAATCGAGCATTACATACTGTCATCGTTACTAGCTCTTGCCGCTGAATTTTATAACACACACAAAAGGCAAAAGATATCGTGGTTTTGCGTTTCTTGCATCGTTGTAGTGAGTTGGCCTGTGGCCCTGGCCTGCGCCAGGACTATGATGTTTTGATGGTGAATGAACTAACACTAATTTTTCGCGCGCGCTTACG
>CAYRMP010000029.1:0-13024 GCA_964425545.1 uncultured Methanosarcinales archaeon
AGCTTATTGAAAAAATGGCGCAGGAGAAGCATCATTCGCTAAGGTAACAATATCCAAAAGGCAAAAACTTTAAATATTATCAGAATAGATAGTCAGTAAAGAAGGGAAACCACTTAAAGTAAGAGAAGAATAGAAGTGTGAATAATCTAAAAATATTAATATCACGTAATGGAGATTAAAAAATGCTTGTACAACTAAGGAGGAAGAATAAGTCGCCCAAAGTAGAACATAATAAAAAAGGGCGGGTTTTGTTAATAACCCCTAATTTAAATGGCATGAAAGATGGGGTCAATAGGATTCAGCCTCCTCTTGGACCGATGATTGCTGCAAATGTGATAAGAGATAAGTATGGGCACGATGTTAAAATTCATGATACTGCGCTGGCAGATTGGAACAATCAAAGACTTCAGCAAGATGGTAGAACAGTTGTAATAGGACAAAATGATGCAGATATTGCAAGAGTTATTGCTGAATATCAGCCAGATGTTGTAGGGATTTCAGCATTATTCTCAAATTTAATGGAATCTGCTCACGGCATCGCAAAAATTGTAAAAGAAGTTGGTCAGAATATAACTGTAGTATTGGGGGGTAATTATGTTTCTAATGAGATAGAAGATATGTTGTATGCAAGGAATGTTCCTTATTCTAATATGCCTACCCGGTTAGTAAGTTTAGAAAACCAACATATAGATTATGCTATGAGGGGAGAAGTTGATTTGGCATGGCCCATGTTAGCTGATGCTATAATTAAGGGAAAGGACATTTCAGCAATTTCGGGGTTAGTAATGAGAAGGGGCGACGATTATATTATAAATCCGAAGCCGGGAAAGGTTGATATAAAAACTTTACCTCTTCCTGCCCGTGATTTAGCGCACATGGAAGATTATTTTAAAATTGGAGCTTTTCATTCAGCAAAGTCTAAGTCAAATAGGGTGCTTAGTGTTATGGCATCACGAGGATGTCCAGAAAAATGTAAGTTTTGCACTACTCCTCCTTTGTGGGGACAAGAGATGAGATGGAGAGACTTGGAAAATATTGTTGCAGAGCTTAAAGAAGGAGTAGAAGTTTATAAGGTAGGAGAAATTCAAATGGAGGATGATAGTCTTACCGCAAATATAGTGTCTCTCCGGAAGCTTTGCGCAGAATTAGAAAAGCTAGGCTTACCCTGGTGTACCCCCAATGGTATTAAAGCTAATTATCACCAAAATAAGGATTTTACCCCTGGCGGCAAACAATTAGAGATGTTCAAGATGATGAAGGATTCTGGTTGTTATCAAATCAGCATTGCCTGTGAAAGTGGTGTCCAATATGTGCTGGATAAATTAATTGATAAAAGATTAAGGCTTGAAGCTATAAAGCCGGCAATTCAAAATGCAAAAGACGCTGGAATGATTGCCCATACTTTTTGGATAGTGGGTTTTCCAGGAGAGAGCTACGAGCAGATAGAGGAGACCCTAAGATTTGCTGAACAGAGTGAAGCAGATAGTTATTCAATAGCAATCTTAAATCCTCTTCCGGGAACCTCTATTTATAGGGATGTAATGAAACATAATCTCTGGTGGTCTGGTAGGGATGTCAGCCAGATGATGTTTAGAAATTCTTTAATTCATGTCAATGGATTCTCTGGACCAGATGAATTTGAAGCATATGTTACTGAAAGAACAATGCACTTAAATAAGACAGCTTACGACAGAAATCCGGAAAAGCATATAGGAAGACAAGGGTTGGATTCGGCTCTGGGAAAATTAATTGATCCGAAATCATACCTACACCAGACTTAAAGATGCTTTTCTATTTTGGAATTATCAAGCAATAGATTTTTAAAAAGTTACATTAATAATTGCAAGATGGATACGAATTGCGGTTTATGTCTTGCAGTACATGAAACTTATAGAATTGTTAATTCAATTGGAGGCATAGCATATAGTCTCATTCCACTAACTCCTATGGTAGAAGGCCATGCCATGGTCATACCGGTGGCCCATAAGCAAATGAAAGATCTTTCAGCAAATGAAATTTTTGCTATCAATAAGCTGTTGGTTTATCTTAAAGAGAAGCTAGTAGCGTTATATCCTTCACGTCCGCCTATAATTTCTACTCATAGTGATACCAGCCATGCCTCAATTCCCGGGCATTTTCATTATCACGTCATCCCTAGTAATGGAAATCTTGAAAAAATAATGTCTGGATACGACTCGCTGGTCTACAAAAAGGAAGGTAAGGCCTTCGAAGAGCTAGAGATAAGAGCAGCTAGATTAAGATCGTAAGAGAATCTTGACGTCCTTTACTGCTTTAGCCATGGGATCACTGACCAGTTTAATTTATTTAACCAATTCAAGCAATTACAGTTAGGATTGTTTCTATGGGCTTGTGCAGAAAGGAGAGGTGATTTTATCTTCCACCGGGAATAAGATTAATGATGTTAGTTATAGCCATACAATCTTCTTCCGCCTCTTGTGCTCTTTCATTTAAAAGTATTTTTTCAGCGGTTTTAACCATTGCAGGATAAGCACTTCTAAGAAGATGATTAGCATATATAACTATATTAACTCCAATATCTTTTAATTCTTTTTCCGTAATGTGTGGGTAGGTTGTGGGAACCACAACAAGCGGTACTTTATTCTCAAACTGATTATATTCTTTACAAAATGCTATAATCTCATCTTTATCTTTTTCTCTACTATGTATCATAATTCCATCAGCACCAGCCTCAATATATGCTTTTGCTCTCTTTACGGCATCTTCTAATCCTGCTTTTAAAATTAAACTCTCTATACGAGCGATAATCATAAAATCTTCAGTGATTTGTGCTTTCTTCCCTTTTGAAATTTTCAGGGAAAAGTTTTCTATTGAATCTTGTTGTTGTATTACTTCAGTCCCGAACAATGAATTTTTCTTTAATCCTATTTTATCTTCAATAATCACGGCTGAAACGCCTAATCTTTCTAAAGTTTTAACAGTGAAAACAAAATGTTCCGGCACCCCCCCAGTATCACCATCAACAATTATTGGTTTTGTGGTAACTTCCACTATTTGATGCAGGGTATCCATTCTTTCCACGAGTTCAATGTCGGGCTTTCCTTTTGCAGTAGAATCTGTTAGGCTACTGACCCATATTCCATCAAACTCATAAGGAAAATTGTCTTTGATTACTTTTGTTGATTCTACAATTAATGAACTTAATCCGTTGTGGGCTTCCAAGAATTTAACAATATCTTTTACCTCAAGTAATCTTCTTAATTTTTTTCTTCTTACATCAGGAGTAATTCCTATTTCTTTTAATACTTTATGAAGTCTTGTAGAAGAAATACCTTCGGTATAAGGAATTTCAATGAGTTTACCTCCCCACAATTTTAGAGTTTCAATTACTTTATCCCTAGTATGACGTTGTACACCAGTTTTCCAATCATCCCCATGTACAACATAATCAGGTTTGTATTTCAGTAAATTTTGAACATAATCAAGACCATCTTGCGGTACAACATAGTTCACCCCCTTTATATTTTCTATTATTTTTTTTCTTTGATCATAAGTTAGGGCTGGGAGGCGTTTAAAGCTTGCTATTCCGTGGTCAGTTACTAGTCCGACCATAATATTACCAAGCTTCTGGGCTTCTTGAAGAATGTTTATATGCCCATGATGTATTAAATCTGCACTCATACCAACATATACTAATTTTTCTTTTTTTTGATTGATATTTTCCATTTCCCTATCCAGAGTCAGTTTGTTTAAAAATCTATTGAAACTGTGGGCCCCGTCCTAAATTGCTAAAAACGAGTAAATCCTAGAAAAATCACTTAGAAAATTTATTGTGTGCTTATCTTCCATAAATCACTTAAATATCTCTTTACTAGTTGGACTGTGAAAAAATGATAATTAGTATAGATGGCTCTTCTTGTACCGGAAAATCTACTGCGGCGAAAGCTCTGGCTAAATTGTTAGGATATCAGTATCTAAATACTGGAGCAATGTTTCGGGGAATTGCTTATTTTGCGAAGAGCAAGGGATTAGTAGAAGAAAAAGACATTGTTGCCGCAATTCAAACTGTCGCTTTAGAATTTAGGGATGTTCAAGGACAAACTCATTTATTCCTAAATGGTGAGGATGTGGCTGAGCATATAGGTGTAGCTGAAGTTGTTTCTTTATCCTCAAAAATAGCCAGTTTGCCCATGGTTAGGGAAAAACTTCTGCAGCTTCAGCGCGCAATTGCCAGCCAAGGCAATTTTGTTGTTGAAGGTCGAGATACAGGAACTACAGTTTTTCCTGACGCAGGTTGGAAATTCTTTTTAGATGCTTCGATGGATGTAAAAATAAAGAGGTTCTTCAAAGTGATGTCTCCTGAAGAAAAAATAAAATATACTCCTGAACAAGCACGCAAGATGATTGAAGAGATTGATGAGCGTGATCGTACCAGGGAATTAAGCCCTTTAACCAGAGCTAGGGACGCCGTTTTTTATGACAATTCTGAAAGTCCTACTCCAGAACAAGATGCAATGGTAATGTGGTATTATGTAACTAAAAAAGATGAGATTATCAACAATCTCAATAATCCAGCTTTGTTTGATAAAATAAAAAAACTTTGAGACCAGCTAACTATGGTTACAATAAAAGAAATTAGGGAGAAGTGCAAAAAGGAATATTGGAGTTCTTTACACCGGTTAACACATGAAGTAGGTTTTTATTTTACAAAACCTTTAATTAATACAAGAATTACTTCTAATCAGGTCACTCTGTTCTGGTTGTTTTTAGGCTTGGTTGGCGGTGTAATGCTCTCGGTTGGAAAGTATAAATGGATGCTTATAGGGATAATTATTTTTCATTTTGGAATCTTTTTTGATAGTGTTGACGGGAATCTGGCTCGGTACCGTAATAAATCTACTCTGAAAGGGCAATATCTCGAACAGATCTCGCATCATATAACTATAACTGCAGTATTATGTGGCTTAACTATCGGCACTTACAGAATGACTAATAACATTCTTTCATTGTATGTGGGAGCTGTAACCGTTGGCGCGTTTGTGTTTGCGAAATTGTTCAGCCTCAATTTGATTTCCTATAAACCTGAATTACGCGAGAGAGTAGCAGGAATAATGACTCAGTTGAATCCAAGGAAGAGAGGGAAATTAACTATTTTTGTATTTAGCTTCGTTCGCATAGAACATCCACTCAATCTGTTGTTTTTTACTATCTTGCTCAATCAGCCTCTGATTGGTTTAGCCAGTTATGCGGTGTTACATACGGTGGAGATGATTATGAAGTTAGCTACTACTCTCAAAATGTTGCAAAAAGCTGATGATGAAGGAATAATGCAAAAATAATGGGGATTAAAAGAATCATACTTTTCTATTATTAATCATATCAGCCAAAAATCCAAACAGAATAATCTGTATCCCCACTAACATGAACAGGGTGCTTAAAACAGTCGTGGGAAGTCTTCCTACGTTACCGAAAGCAATAAATCGATATACTAACCAAAACCCTAGCAAAGCACCAACACTAAAAAAAGACAACCCTATTTTTCCAAAGAATTGCAAAGGTTCATAATTTCGATAAATCCTAAAGATATTAATCCAAGCCCTGGCCGCATATTGCAATGGGCTCTTGAAAAGCCTACTTTTTCTGGTTCTTCGAGTTTTTACGGGGATTTCAGCAATTTTAAACCCGTCTTTTGCCGCTTTGATAATCTGTTCCTGAGTATAGGTAAAAGTATTGATAAAATCTATTTCTCTCGCTAATTCGGAAGTGAAAGCCCTATACCCCGTAGTAGAATCAGTAATTCTTACTTTAGTTAAAGAACTTAAAACTTTAGAGAAGAGAATATTTCCAAATCTTTTGGTGAAAGGCATGTGCCGTATTTTTCTTTCTCTGAATCTACTTCCCAGAACCAGGTCATATCCTTCTTGAACTTTTTTGATAAGCAGAGGGATTTGGGCTGGATCGTATTGCCCATCAGCATCTGTATGAATAATTATATCTGCTTTCCGTTGCAAGCATTCCTTCATCTCAGTACGGAAGGTTTCTGCTAATCCTTTATTACGTCGATGAGAAACGACTATCGCCCCATGCTCCTGGGCAATCTGAGCAGTCTTATCTCTGCTGCCGTCATTTAATACTAAAATGTTATACTTATATGCTTTTTCTGTCAATGCTTCTTTTATTTCCTTGATAGTCCTGCCGATATCTCTCTCTTCATTGTAGGCAGGGATAGAAATGATGATGCTGAGCTTTTTAGTGATTTTTTGCATAGCTTTCCCTTCAGTGTTGAGCTTAAATATGTTATGAATTTTAAGCTTAATTATTAAATCACTATTGCAGAAATCTTTTAAAGCAATTTTGTAAAATCTTTATGATGAAGGAATTACGAGGTAAATCAGGAAAATTAATCTTATTTTGGTTACTAGCAATCATCCTCTTAGGAGCAGCTGTTCTTAGGTTTTATAATATTGAAGAAGAAAGTTTATGGCTGGATGAATGTTTTACCCTTAGTTATGGTTCAAAACCGATCAATCTGCTGGTGGAAACTCTAAAAAAAGATGTTCATCCTATCGGATATTATTTTCTGCAGCATTTTTTGATAGATTATTTTGGTTCGGGAGAGATGGTTTTACGTATCTTATCAGTATTTTTTGGAGTGCTTTCAGTGTATTTGACATCTCTTTTAGGAAGAAAATTATTCTCATGGAAGGAGGGATTGCTGGCCGCCTTTTTTGTGGCTATTTCCTATACTTCAATATTGTATTCCCAAGAAGCGAAGATGTACAGTATGTTTGGAGCCTTTTTTCTTCTTTCGCTTTATTCATTCATTACGTTTTTAAAAAAACCATCCTTCTTCAATATTTTATTTTTTTCAATTTCCATTGCTTTGCTACTGCATACGCATGTAATTGGCTGGGCAATATTATTTTTTTACATTATTTTTTATTTGTCTATGTTTGTACTTGAGAAGAAGAAATTAAAATCTGCTCATTCTTTTTTCAAGAAATCCATGATTTCATCTCGCTTCTTTTTAGTTCTTCTTATCGTATTTTTATTGTACTTGCCGTGGTTAAAGATGCTAGCCCTGTACCAGCTTCCCTTGTTGTATGATTTCCTGGGCGCTAAACTGAGTGAGAAGCTGGGCTTAGAATTGCTCCCGGTGATTATGGTTAGTGTTCTGGTGGTTACTTTTGCTTTCTTGGCATTATTGTATCTGATTTTAATGGACAAGATTGACCTGAATAGGTGGTTTGGGAATAGTGGACATACTAAGCGTATCTTTTCATTTTTTTCACATGAAACGGTGTTATTTACATTAATATTATCTTTCATCGTTTTGGATTTCCTTTTGAGCAGATATCTATTTTCTTCAGTAAGCATCGTGCGTTTTTTATTTTTTATATTGCCTCTTTTTTATATAATCCTTTCCAGAGTCTTGCTAAGGATGAAGAGAAATAAGTTCGCTAATTTTTTGTTTATTCTATTAATCTTGAGCGCTTCTTTTGAGCTTTACAAATTTTACGCCATTGATTCTAAGGAAGAGTTTCGCAAAGCTGCGCAGTATATTGAAGATGAAGCTTCACCAAATGATGTGTTGTTTTTGCATCGCGCCGGTATTACGAAATTATGTCTTGATTATTACTATTCAGGTCAAATTGACGAAGTGCGCTTGATAGATCCCGGAATCGATGACCATTATTTAACAGAAAGAACAGAAGGAAAGGATCATGCCTATCTGCTGTTAAGCCATAATTATCATACTAAGGGTTACTTTCCGAATCGTATGGGTTCACTCTACAAACTAGAGAGCGAGAAAAAATTCTTAGGGATAACTATTTACAAATATATTATAAATGATGATTGAGAGAAGAATGATAAATCATAATTTATTTAAAGGAAACTATCAGAGATTAGAATTGGTTAAAGGTGCTTAAGAATGGTTAGAATAGGCGTAATTGGATCCGGAAAATGGGGTGAAAATCATCTCAAAGACTTTTTTAGGATCTCCTCCTGTCATCTGATTGGTTTAGCTGATATCGATGAACGTAAGAGCGAGTTAGCCGCAAAACACGGCATTAAATTTTTTAAAAATTATCAAGATATGCTTCCTCAAGTTGATGCAGTAACAGTTGTTACGCCGACAACAACACATTACGAAATAGCAAAAAATTGTCTCCTGCAGGGAAAACATGTCTTTGTGGAGAAACCACTCTGTTTTGATCATCAGCAGGCAGAGGAATTAGTGAATCTGGCTAAGGAGAAGAAGGTAGTGCTTTCAGTTGGATATGTGTTTCGTTTTAATCCCCTGATGAACAGGGTCAAAGAGTTGTTATTAGAAATAGGTGAGATTCATTATATTCATGGCAGATATATCCATTCTACCGTCCCACCACGTAAAGACTCTGGAGTGGTCTTTAATTTAGCGATCCATCTTATAGATTATCTGAATGTTTTATTGGAAGAAGATCCGCAACAGATTTATGCCAAGAATTCTCATTTAATTTCTAAACAGCATGAAGATTCATCTTTTATCACTATCGATTATGGTAATTTCAGCGCCCACTTGGAAGCAAGTTGCTGCCATCCTATGAAAAAAAGAGACATGTGGATTATCGGCTCTAAGGAGAAAATTTATCTTGATTTTCTGGATCAAGTTATCGAAAGACATCCTCTAACTATTGATGAAGAAAAAACAGAACGAAAAGAAACATTCCGTGACCCCGAGGTGGGAAAAAACCAACCCTTGCATGAGGAATTAAAATATTTTGCCCATCTTTGCAACAAAAAAAATATGGGTGAAGATATAAGCTCTAATATTTCTGCCGAGAACATTCTTACAACTAAAATGTGCATGTTGGCAATACAATCTGCTAGGAATAATAAAATCTATAGAATTGAATAAGACATACAATCATGGAAGATACAACTGTTAAGATTTCAAATACGGCAATAGTCAAGAATTCAACAATAGGTGAGGGCTCTCAAATCTGGGAGTTTGCAAATGTATACGGCGCTAAGATTGGGAAAAATTCTAAGGTGGGGTCTTATGTAGAGATTCAAAACAATGCTAGTATAGGGGATAATGTCATCATCTCTTCTCATTCATTTATCTGTTCCCTGGTTACCATTGAGGATGATGTTTTTATCGGGCATGGAGTTATGACCATAAATGATTTATATCCGCCTTCTAAGAGAAGGACTGGATCAGATGAGGGTTGGAAACCAACATTAATAAAAAAAAATGCGGTTATCGGTAGCAATGTTACTCTGATGCCAGTAACGATAGGGGAGAATTCTTTAGTAGGAGCAGGAGCTGTGGTAACGAAGGATATTCCTGACAATTGTATCGCGGCTGGAAATCCAGCAAAGATAGTGCGATATCTTTCTAATTCTTCTAATATTCAAAAAGAGGTTAGTGCAATGAAAATACCCCTAGCAGATTTAAAATCGCAGCATGCCAAAATACGAGAGGAGTTGGATGCAGCAGTTAAGAGCGTCATTGACAATTGCGCATTCATCATGTCAGAGCAAGTTAGTTATTTTGAAAAGGACTTTGCTGAATTTTGTAAAGTTAAGCATGTGATCGGGGTAAGCAATGGAACTAGTGCAATTTCATTGGCGTTAAAGGCTTGCGGGATTAAAGAAGGAGACGAAGTAATAACCAGCCCCCATACATTTATAGCAACTACTGAAGCAATATCTAAAGCAGGGGCAAAAATAAAATTTGTTGATATCGAAGAAAAGACTCATCTGCTAGATCCTACAAAAATAGAAGCGGTGGTTAACGAAAAGACTAAGGCCATAATTGCTGTTCATCTAAATGGTTTAATGTGTGATATGGAAAAGATTAGAAAAATAGCTGACAAATACGATTTAATTGTGATTGAAGATTCTGCACAAGCACATGGTGCATTATACAAAAATAATCCGCCGGGATTCTATGGAAATGCAGCGACATTCAGCTTTTTTCCAGGGAAAAATCTTGGTGCTTTTGGAGATGCTGGAGCAGTAATAACAAATGACAGCAAAATTGCAGAAAAAATATTGATGTTACGAAATCACGGCAGAAAGCATGGCGAGAAATATCGCCATGAAATAGAGGGTTATAATGAAAGGTTGGATGGTCTTCAAGCGGCAGTGCTTACGGTGAAATTAAAATATCTTAATGAATGGAATCAACAAAGAATCAAAAATGGACAATTGTATGAAGAATATTTGAGTCGCCAGAGGATTATTTTACCGCATGTCCCGGAGAATTATAAACATGTTTATCATCAATATCCCATCAGAGTTAAAGATAGGGATACATTAATTAAATTCTTAAAAGAAAAAGGGATCGGTTCCGGCATAAATTATCCCATCCCCCTACATCTGCAACCGGCGTATGCTTCTTTAGGCTACAAAGAAGGGGATTTTCCCATGGCCGAGAAGATTACAAGGGAAATAGTCTCCTTACCCATGTATCCTGAAATGACTGAAGAACAGATCAGATATGTAGCAGATAAAGTTAATGAATTCCTCAGAAATGAATAAAAATTAAACGTTAGAGTTCACCTCTTTAGCAATGTCAGTATAATTTACAAATTCCATTCCTCTTTTTATTCCCGTCTGGGTTAATACCCTGCAGCTCTGCTGCGATTGGGAGTTTCATTGAATACCTTTTTCATTTTCGCTTGGGTGAGGAAATAGCTGGTCTGCCTTTTTTTGTTGTACGAGAAATGGGGTGTGCTGCTAGGGATGGCGAACCGCGCTGTACCAAACGATGGCGGAATCTTTTAGAAGCTGAAGCCTACTCCATGGAAACAGCACGCGAGCAGTTCAATCAGAGATATTGATGCTAGTCTATCGTCGTGACGAAACGTTTTTATAATGCAAGATTTTACTAATTAATTAAAAAAGAGATGTTAATGTACTTTGATTAAATCAAAAAGAGGCGGAACGATGAATTATTCAAAACTATTTGTAGGACTTTTTTATATTTAAGAAAATAAATCCTTAAATATTCAGGCAAATTACTGTTTATAGTAAGATGGAAGGATTAAACTACTGTTTTCTCATGAAAACAGTAATAAGGTGATTTCCAAAAGTTTCCCTCTCTGGAGGGAAAGATTTATATATTCTTTCCCTCTTCATAGGGAAACATGGATAAAGACAAAATAAAACGATATATCTTAGACTTTCAGGAAAGAACTTTTCCTAACCTAAAAGAGAGAGAAATTAAGCTAAAAGAGTCTTCTAAAATCCAATCCCTAATCGGCGCAAGAAGGGTGGGTAAAACGCATCTGCTATTTAATAAATTACAGAAATTGATAGAAGAAGGGGTTAAAAAAGAGCAAATAATCTATCTGAACTTTGAAAATCCCACCCTTAATAATGTTTTATATAATGAAGTTAAAGAAATAATAGTATTACATTGGTCAATATTCCCAGAAGTAACGAAGCAAAAACTCTATTTATTTATTGATGAACCGCAAGCGATAGATAAATGGGAATTAGCAATAAGGGAGCTGCATGATGATTTCAACTGCCATATCTTTATTACTGGGTCTTCCTCAAAGTTACTTAGTAAAGAAATAGCGACAAGCTTACGGGGTAGATCGATAGCTACATTAGTATTACCATTATCATTTCAAGAATTTCTTGCCTTTAAAGATTTACAATTCGATAAAGAAAAAATAAGTTCACAAACAAAAGCTAAATTATTGCATTCTTTTGAAGATTTTATGTTATTTGGCGGGTATCCCGAAGTTGTTCTCGAAAATGATAAAATTGAAAAGTTGAAGATAACGAAAGATTATTATGACTTGACTATCTACAAGGACATAATTGATAGATATAAAGTACAAAATACACAGGCAATCAAATGGTTGATCAATCATCTTACTAATTCCATCGCAAAGGAATTTAGTGTTAACAAAGTGTTTCTTGATTTAAAATCAAAAGGAATAAAACTCAGCAAGAATACATTATATGAATATGTTAGTATGTTAGAAGATTCGTTTTTCATCTTTCTTCTCAGAAAATTAGAACATTCTTCTAAAAAGGAAAGCCTTTCCATTCCCAAAATATATTTGAATGATGTCGGCTTCTTAAATCTCTTTTCTGTTCAGGATTATGGTAAAAGGTTTGAAAATATCCTTTTCTTACATTTAATACGAAAAAAGAATAAATCTCCTTTAATGAAGATTAATTACTGGAAATCTGCTGATGACAGAGAAGTGGATTTTGTTGTTCGTGAAGGGGGAAAAGTAAACTTAGCGATTCAAGTTTGTTACTCATTATCTGAAACAAAAACATATGATCGAGAGATTAAGTCTTTACTTTCATGTATGAACGAATTTAAGTTGAAAGAAGGTTTTGTTATTACGGGTGATATTAAGAAAAAAGAAACGATTGATGGGAAAATCGTTGAATTTGTTCCGTTGTGGGAATATTTGTTGAATTATTAGAACTCTTTTCTTTTGGGGTGGAATTAGCCTTTCAAACGGAATAATCCGTATGGTCTCAATCAAGATCATACTTGTCTTTGCTATACACATTCTTTCCTTCCGGAGGCACTTCTGCCGGAAGAACCTTGATAGTATCAATAATCTCATAATACTTAGTGGGATCGCCTTGGTAATTGTAATCAAGCATATTTAATTCGAAGCAATAATCTTCATGGTAGATATAAGCATCCATGTTCTTGAATTGAGTGTGGGATAATTTGCCGTAAGCATCTACAAAGCGGTAAATGGTCTCAAAGGTGTAGAAAGCGGTATCATTACGTTCTTCGGTTCTAAACTGGTTTTGAGGGGTGCTTTTTTCTCCAATATCGCCCAGCAGACTTATTCTATAATCTTGATACGAATCTAGTCCTATTTCACGGCATTCTGCAGCACTGCTTACATTAGGCCGATAGTTACCTAACACTTCAAGGTAGACATATTTAGGCCCATACCTTTCTTTGACAAAGAAGAGGTAAGAATCTGGCTCTTGTGTTTTAACATCTTCCTTATCTTTGACCTCTTAATCATTTAGTAGTCGATACTTCTATATATTCTTTTTG
>CAYRMP010000030.1:0-12949 GCA_964425545.1 uncultured Methanosarcinales archaeon
TAGCTTTAAATAAAAATGTAATATCATCGAAAATTCCTTTTTTCAAAGTTCTCTTTAGGAAGAGATTTATGGATAAAATGTCCGGCATTTAGGTCTGTTTGATGGTGTGTTAAGTTAGTTTAAGTTAGTTTAACTATGCGTAAATAGTTACAGGATTTTTTCTCCACTTCTTGGCCAGGCCAGCACTTTTTAGATATACTTAATACCTGCGTAAAATAGTCAGATTTAAATACATTTTAATCTTATTTCCATCTAATGCAAAAAAGAGGACAAGTAACGATCTTTTTAGTAGTAGGCATAGTTATTTTACTCTTGTCGGCATTGTTATTTTACGTCTTTAGTCAGATGAAAGAAGCGCCATTGCAAGTGGAGTTGGAGGAATCACAAAAATATCTCGGTGTTCCAGGAGCGGTGCAATCTTTTGTAGAAAAATGTATCAAAGACACCATTAATCCAGCAATTTACTTACTGGCACAACAAGGAGGGGTGATTTATCCTGAAGAAGATAGTCTTATTCTGTTAACCGATCATGGTTTGGTTAATTACGCCTGGATGAATGGTCTGAATGGCCTTTCTCGTGAGAAGATGGAGAAAGATTTGGCTACTTATTTGGAAGAAAACATTGATTTTTGCTTAGGCGGTTTTGAAACATTTGTAAAGCAAAATATCCTAGTTGAACCAGATTACAAGAAAATTAAAGCAGAAGTTATAATCCAAAAGTCAACTATAAAGACCAGATTAAATTTTCCTTTGCAAATAGTCCTCTCTAATGAAGATAAAACAACTATTGACAAATTCAGCGTGCAACAACAAAGCAGCTTAGGAGCTATGATTGAAGCCATAGAATTTTTGAAATTTCCAGATCTTGGTCCAAAAGATTTTTTTGCTCTCCCCTATCAACCAGTAGTGTTACCTTTCGATGAATCAGTAGTCATTTATTCATTAGCGCGGAACGAGCCCGATGAGCCTCTTAATTTCATGTTTGCTGTTCGCAATGATTTCCCAGAAAATGAACCACCTCAATTAGCCCATATTTCCGATAAAACCTTCCGTCTTGGAGATAGATGGCAAGAAGAACTTATTGCAGATGATTCTAATCGTGATATTTTACTATATTCTTCCAATTCAGATAAGTTCACTGTATCTGAAGAAGGGATCATCGATGTAGAGATGACTGTAGCAGGAATATTTGACATTACCTTTACGGTTGAAGATGGCCGTGGTGGGAAGGATGAACAACACGTGAACATATTGGTAATAGTATGAAACAGACAATAAAACCAACAATGAGGCAAACCATCGCACTAGTAATCGTTTATCTTATTATTGCCAGTCCGTTTTCTTTTTCACAGAACGAATTAACTACACCAGATAGTGATTTATCTCCACAAGAACAGGAATATCAATATGAAAAGGCGTTTAATAATAACCCCACCCCTGAAAATTTCAACAATCTGCCTAACCCTACAGCAGCTAATTTAGCAAAAGTACAAAATCCAACTATAGAAAATTTTAACCATTTGCCTTCAACCGAACAAGGAGTTTATTTGGGTAATGAAAATCTTTATCGGCAGGAATTTGCAGCAGAATATTGGTCTGATTATGCCAACTGGGGTAAGAATGCGGAAGCAGATAATATATTATTCAAGGAAACAAGATTTCGTGATTTATTATTGGTCGGAGATGCTCAAAAAAGAGCTGCAGAGCAATATTTTACCAGCAAATTTTCTGCTGAATTTGTTTTTCAAGAGATTGGTGAAGATTTTCAATATGATTCAAATACAAAATTTTTGAAAAATGGAAACCAAAGAACCCAAGTTGACTTGCCTAATCTTGAAAAAGTTATTGCTGCGCTTGATGATAAAGAACCACCCTTACCTGGGTTGAAAGTTAAATTTAAAGGTGCGCAGGAGGTTACTGTCTCAGGTAATGAACAGAGAAGCATACTAAATTTTGATGAAAAGGATAACAAAATTTATTTTTTCGATTCTAAAGGCAATGATCAAAGTTTTAATATTAATCCCTTAGATCAGAAAATATCATTTAGGTTTGATAATGATAGAATAATTATCACGAGCAATGTCGTAGGAATTACCAGCATTGGTGACGATTATCGCCAGTTCAAGAATCACGAAGGAACATTAATTCTTTACAAGAACGGAGACATTGATGCAGACGATGCTGAAGTAATTACTTCTGGGTTATTTATGGATGGAAGATACAGTAAAAGAGAAAATAAAATTGAAGCCTGGGATGTAGGAAAAGGCGGAAAACAAACTGTAGTCGTTGATAAAAATGGCTGACCAGGAGCAGGAGCTTGCGTTGGGGTATCGACGCAGGGACAATGGGACGCCCGTTATTTATCTGATAAAAGTAAAGCTAGCACACTCAAAATAAATCTAGAAGAAATATCTTCTACTTCTTCTTTCTTTGTTGACCCAAATAAGCCACAGCAGACTGAAGAAGGGAAAGCTGAAGCACTTCGCCAGCAGGCGCAACAGTTGCGTAAACCAAGCCAACCCCCCTTACAAGGGAAAAATGCAGAAGTTTGGATTAACAAAGATGACCTTTCTAAAGCAATTACCGTTACTTCTAAAGGGGTAGTTGGAGTTAGTCTTTACGATGCCAGGGGCAATTCGGCTGCTCCTCTGCCGGACTTATTCAATTACAAAGGTCTCAATGGTTTGTCGGAACTAGATACACAATTTTCTGCAAGAACCCAGATTAATGTCCGCGGCCAGGCAGAATTTAAGAACGATCAATTTAAGGAGGGCATATTCACTAATCAAGATGGTGCAGTAATTAAAGTTAATCACGATAATTTTCGTCCTGATCAAGCAGATATGGTTAGAGCAGAATGTTTTGACTGTGCGGCAGGAGAAGCAATAATAATTCAGAAATCAGTTGCTGTTGCTAAAGAAACTGGAGTTCAGGGAGTTTTTGCCGGAACAAATCGTGCTAGTGTAAGACTAAGGATAGATGTAGATGAAAAGGGTCAAATCATTTTCACGCCAGATAGACAGAATTTAGGATTATTGGCCAGCCAAATTCAAAAAGATGGCCAGGAAGTTTCTATCGGGAACAATCTCTTGGTCTCGGTGCCTTGTGGTGAATTGGAATGTAATTTCAAATTATCTCGCGATCCAAGAACCAATGAATTAGGAGCGGCTCACGAATTTGTTGATCCTAAAAATCCAGAAGTTTCACTTAAAAGAACTGAGTACCCGCTCACCATCGGGAAAGTATTGGGCAGTGAAGCGATTCTGGTATCAGAACAGAATGCTGCCGAAATCGACCGATTAACTGTTTTAGTCGAAGAGGGGAAATTCAATGAATTAACGAAACTTTCTTTTGGCAAGGACGATGTCGGATATGCAGCGTTGAAGAAAAAGTTTTTTCTGGAGAGCGGACTGAATCTCGATGCTATAGCTGATCCAAAGTACGCGCGCGATTTTGAAACTATCATCAAAACTACCCAACAAGCCAGAGAAACATTCAAGAAACATGGTATCGAACTAGATACTTTTGGAAATCCTAAAACTAAGGAAGATGCAGAAAAATATCAAAAGATAGTGAACAAAGGTTTGGGCACGGATGTTGATGAACTTACTAAGGCAAAATGGGATTTGACGAGAATGAGAGTCAAGGAAGTAGAGAGTCTCCTTGCTGCCTGCCAGGGCACATCTTATTGTTCTGTAAGTGAGAAAGATCTCAAGACTGCAAAAGAAGAAGAGAAAAAAATAGTTGGAGCAAGAACTGCAAATTACAACAGATGGAAAGCTCTGGTGCAGAAAGTAGAACTTGAAAAGCTCCAGAAAGAAGCTGATGAACGTGCAAAAAGAGAAGATAAGGGGATTGAACCGACCGATAAAAAAGAACTTGAAGATGCCAAAAGAAAAATTAACCGTGGTGAAAAAATAAAGTTTGATTTAGAACAGACCCTCAAGTCACAGAGAGAAAGAGTAAATGGTGCACGAGCAACCATACTTTCAAAGTTGGAGCAGGAGTTAGTTGGAAGCGGTAAAAAATCAATATACGCTGCAATTGATTTAGAGCGGTTTAATTCTGATCCGGACTATGTGGTTTCTCTTTTCAATAAGTATGCAGCATCACGTTATTTTTTTACTGATGAATTATTTTCAGAGGATTATAATCTTAGGGAAAATTTCAGAGCAGATGCTAAGGTGGCAGATGAAACCCAAAGAAAAATTAATCAACTCGATACTGATCTGCGAGCATTAGAATCACAAAATCAAGCTCTTATTGAAAAATACCGCCTAGATGGGAAAGATGACGTTGCGGCAGAAGTTGCTCTCGTAGCTGGAAAATATGATGAAGTAGGTAATATTCTTAGTGGACCAAATCTGGCGACGCAAGATAGACTAAAAGAAGTAGTAAAATTAGGGGAAGATATCGATGGAAATGTTGTCGTAGTTGAAACAATAGACGTATCGGTCTTAGCAGGACAGCAGCTGGTGTCTACAGAAGTTGCCCAAGATTTTGCAGATAGAGCTGTACGTCAACAAAGAGATGGATCACTGGATCAAGTCGCTCTGCTTTATGATTATGGATATGGTAACGAAGCAGGCGCTCTGTTACAAAATGTTGTAGCAACTAATCCAGAAATGGCACAAGAACTTGATGAAGCCAAGAATGTTCCGGATGCCTTGTTGCGCTCTGACCTAGTGATGTTGAAAAAAGCAAGAATGGCAGAAGTTGATTACTCTAAAAGAGTTTTAGAACAACGGGAAACAGAATTAGAACAAGCCAACCTGCAAGGACAATTGAAAAAAGATGAAGAAGAACAAGGAGCTGGAAGGGGAGTGGCCAGAGCGTGGGAAGGATTAAGCCCTGATGTTAGCAGTGTCGGCAGATTAGCAGAGACATCATTTGGATTTATATTTGACAGCTCTGAAAAAGCTGCTGCCGACACCTTAGGGATTACAAAAATTAGAGATGATCTTGATCAACGGGCTTTTGAGGAACAGGAAAGACAAATAGCACAACTTCATAGTTTGAGGTTTAAATTAAAAGAATATGAAACGAGAGGACTTTCGCCAGCTCAAGCTTTTACTGACGCTAGAGCAGGACTGGATAGGGGTGCAGATGGAAAGGTTGTTTCTTCTTCTTCTGAACTGCAGATTAGTGTTGGAGACGAACCTGCCGCAGCCATGTTAGAATTTGATTTGACCCGGCAAGTATTTTCCGAGCAAGATAAAGAATATCTAAAAACAATAGATAATCCCTTGGATCGACTGGCATTCGAAACTCAGCGCCAGGAAGAATATGAAAGAGAGCGTAAGGAACTTGAATTTGATGTAGCTGTCCGCGATGCTGAAAATGCGCAGAGGTTTAACAGGAACAAACTTGCAGGAGAACCCGCGGCAAAATACAAAGAAGCGCTAGCTGTATGTTCGGACTGCGCAGGCGCTAAAAGTGTGCAGCAGAATCTTGATACTTTGGATCAAAACATTTTAGGCGGCGTGATTGCAGTCTATACGGGTGAAGAAGTGGGTGAACTTGCTGCCCGCGGATTGGAAAAAGTGGGTGTTACTTACACTAGAGAAACAGAGGAAGAATTCAGGGATATGATCATCTCCAGTTTTGATGCACTCGCAGTATTTGATGTCGCAGAAGCGGTCATTGGAGCACCACTTGCTTTAGTAGATACATTACAGAAACTACGCAAGATAAGCAAAACAGTAGATGCAGCAGGAACAGCAATTGAGGTATATAGATTTGCTTCCAAAGGTTCTCGTGAAGCATTCGCTGCCGCAAAAGCAGCAGAAAGAGCAGCAGATACTGTGGAAGCAGCAGCTGAAGCAAGGAAAGCAGTAAATGCCGTGAAAGCAGCTCTTGATGCAGAAATTAAAGCAGGACAGCAGGCAAGCAAATATCAAAAATTCAAAAGAGCATTGGACACACCATTAGGTAAATTTGACCGCGACGTAGCAAAGGCAAGAAATGTTGAAATAGATGCTATTTCTGCTCAGACACAGAATCTTAATCTGGCTCAGCGGGAGTTAGAAACTGCACGCATAAGCGGAGATGCTCTTGCTGAAGGGCAATCGTTAGTAAAAATTTCTGATGCACGAGAAATCATAGGACAATCTGCTCAAAATATAGATGAGCTAGACGATTTGTTACGAGTTTCAAAGATTGCCGGATCAAACGGGAGAGTGGTGCGAACTGCTTGGGATGCTACCCTAGGGAAAGTATTTGGGGATGGTCCAGGAGAAGAAATTCTTACTTCTGAAAAAAATTTTAGAATAGCAGCAGATGACTTTGCTGAAGCCAGTGCTAATGCCAGGCTAGTTGGAGATACGCCAGAAGCAGTACTTTCACGAGCAAGATTAGATGCAGCAAAAGAAAAGGTGGAACTTGCAGCTCAAAGGGCGGAAGATGCATATCTTAACAGAAAAATTGAGAAAAGTAAATCTGTAATCAAAGAGAGATTACAGCAAGCGCAAATTTCTGGAAAAGGAGATGAGATGTTTGATGCTGTTGGTGCAGAAGAAGTAGCTAAACTGGATGATCTAGTCACAAATCCAGCAGTACGTTTAGAACCCGTGGTGGCACCAGAAGGAGCTGGCCTGCGGTTAGTTGCCGATGAATCCGCACCCCTGTCCGTAATTCAAGAAGTTGAAGAAGCAAATCTATTAATTACAAGAATAGACGAAGCAACTTCTGAAACCATCGAAGGTGCGCTAACTGTTGAAGCAAGAGCACAGGCAGAAACGGAATTAATCTTGCTGGAAGATTTAGCATCTGGAGAATATGCTGTTGCTAATGATGTTAAGGCAAGAAGATTAGAAGCAGTTGGTACAGAAACACCTACCTACGAAAGATCTAGCGTTTCTGATGCAGTCGAACCCTGCGCTCTCGCTGCAGCCGCGATATATGGGTTGGCTCCATGTATAACTAATGAAGCGGCTGATGTTGTTTCTGAAGGAGAGCAATTCATACCAGATATTTCTACCGTCGTGGAAAGGCCAAATGAAGGAGCAACTATTATTGACCTTGAACAAATTACCGATGAACCTCTTCCAGAATTAGAGAACCACATAAATCTTCCTGCTGAGAATATTCCTACTGCTTTCCAGCGGCAGATTCAGGAAGGAAAAGATTTGGAACGACTGCTTGATGAAGCACCTCTTTCTGATGAGCTCTATCGTAAAGCAACGTTGGATTCCCACGGGGCTTTAAAACTTCCTGTTTTTGAGAATAATCTTCCTCCAAAATACACCTTGTATGAAATATCTATGGATAGAAATACCTTAAAAGGTTTAAATGGGGCCAGTTACGAATTGGGAACGAATGCTATTTCAACTCAGCATCAGAAATTAGTGACATTCGCAAAGGAAAAGAATCTTCCCGTCACCACGTTACAAAAGACAACTTATATTGCTGTACCTACAGATTCTCCGGTAGGGATTGATGAAGTTCTTAATGCAGTAGAAGAAGCTAGAGCAGCTACCTCTGGAGTAACTAAACAACCGGTTAAATTACGTGTTGGTATAGCCGATAATGCCGACACCTTAATGGAAACAAGGTTACGGACAAAACGAAGTTTAGAATTTACTGAACAGAATAAAGTACCGCCTACTAAATATGAAAAAGAGGTTACCCAGTGGTATGAACAACTTCCAGTTGAACAGAAAGCAGAGGTGAATGATATTTTTACTGGATATGACCAAGCATTGAAGAATGAATTCGCGGCCTTAGATAGATTAAAAGCAGAAGGTAAAACAGAAGAATATAAACAGAAAATAGCGCAGCTCGCCGTTGCGGATATGCAGGATGCAAAGTTCAGTAATCTTCCTACCGTTAAAAAATATCAATCAGATGCCATTACTGGGGTTAGGGAAGGAGATGCTGTTGTATCCACGGATGGAATCAAACTTGGACAAAAAAATAAAGAAGATGTTCTCACTTTAACGCAACAGAATCTTCCAGAGGGGCAATTAGCTGCACAGTTAGGAAAGAAAATAGATAATAGTATTAATCAGGTGAATGATGTAATTAAAGATACTTACTTCCAAGCAGTCGATAATGTAAATCTACTATCCACGGATACTATCTTAAAATATGATGAGATTGCTGCAGCAGCAAAGTATCCAGGAGGATCAATAACTAATACTGATGATCTAAAGAATTTCTTGAAATGGGAATTTGAAAACAAAGGCCGCTTTAGAGGGGGAGACGAAACATTTATGACTTTCCGCAAAGAAGTTCTGGATGTAAATCCTGATTTTGCCAGAACATTGCAGAATTCCATTAGGTTCTGTGAAAACTGCGGTTATGATGTGCGAGTAGGATTAAAAGAAGTTGCTGGAGGAGAAAGTTATGCTCAAGCTATTGGCGCAGCAGACAAAGCGACCATCGCTTCAAAACAGCTTGGTGACATTCCAGTAGTTGTTGATCGCTTTGGCAATGCTGTCCCTATCACTATTGCCGATGAATTGCCTGTTCCTAATAAATTGCCCGTTCCAGATACTTTACTTAAAGAAGTTGAAGCGATAGAATTGCCTTCTTGTTCTATCGGCGGTTCTTTTGTCGGGCAAGCTGCAGCAGCGCCATGTCCGCCGACTGGCGCGCCAAAAACAATAGATGATCTAGTTGAAGGAGAAAAATTCAGGGTACGTTCCAAGAGCGGCAATTCTTATGCCGGCAGTTATCTTCATACTGAAGGGGGCTTGTTAAATTTTGAAACAGGAGAGGAGACCAAAAGATTCTTTGGACTGTTTGGCACTAAAAAAGAAACAGGCACGTTACGTGTTGAACTGTTAGATCAAAGCAGTATTATCCGAGAAGGCGACCAAATAAGGATAACTTCCAATAATGGTATTCCTTACGTCGGCAGATATGCCGGCGAAGATGCAGAATTCTTCCGGATCAAGTATCCCAATGGAGATACTTTACGTTTTAAAAAATCTGACTTTAATCTGGATACCATCATCGGAGAAGGAGATCAGGTCACGCTCAGAAGCAAAAGCGGCAACAGTTATTCCGGACAGTATGTTTCGGAAGCTGACGGATACGTCGTTCTCAGAGACGAAAGTGGAAATGCTTTCCGCTTGAGAAGCGAGCTGGTCGATAAAACTTCCATAACTATTGTTGGTCCATTAGACCCTGCAAAAGAAGTTCAGCTCAATATAAATAGCTTCCTTAAGCTAAGTAGAACTGAATCAATAGGTGGGAATGCAGGACCTAACAATGTGGCCTTAAATTTCTGGGTTGATGCCCAATCCGGAAGAATATTAGAAAACGGAATTGGGAATTTCCAACATCTTCCTGCTTCTATCCCTGAAAGGGGAGTTGAACTTACCTTAATAGTGAACGTAAAAGATGGAAAAGTTGTTGAAGTATATGGTAATGAAAAATTTCTGCAGAAGTATAGGGAAGCTTTAGTAAACAAACCACTCTATGAAGAACTAAGTCCAGTAAATAGTGAGGTTGTCAATCCCTGCAACATTGCTGCTGCAGCAATTCATGGATTAGCGCCGTGTCAAGGCGGAGTTGCAAAGATAGTAGAAGATACCGCAGCGGGAGTTGAAACACCAGCAGCAGAAATTTCCGGTGTTCGAATTAAAGAACCAAGATACTTGGAATCAGAACCACTGCTACTTGAACAAAGGGTTGTTGAAACTCCTTCGCAGCAAAAAATTGACTTAGAAAAAAAGATTGAACAGAATATTATTTCACTGGAGATTTCTACTATAAAGAACAGTTATATACAGCAAAAAATCGACTTAGAAACAATTATCCAACGCCATCCGAGTGTAAAAGTGCAAAGTGCTGATGTTGCATTTACCGGTAAGCTCGGTGAAGGAACCGTAGGTATCGTCTACGAAGCAGACCTGCTTGGTGTTGGAGATAATCTCGCTTTCAAAACAGCTAAGGCCGTGCCAGGCGAACGCACATTACGCGGAAATTTAGCAGGTAATATTGATGGGCTTTTTGGAGAATTTGAAAAAGCAAGGGAAGCCTGCAAGTTAGTCCCTTGTCCGCAATATTATGGCATCTATAAAGTTGACGGCATACCTTATCTTGTTTCTGATAAAGTGAAAGGCCGCCATTTCTTTGACCTTACTGACGAAGAAATTGTTCAATATTTTACACCAAAAAAAATTAGTTCTTTTAAACAGGATTTAGCAAGGGCAATTGATGCCAGTTGGAATCCTTCTGATTTACAGGCGATGGTATTGACAGAACCGCATCTCATAAATGGAAAGCAATACCAAGCTGGAGATATTCTTTTTGTAGATGTAGCTGATTGGCATTTAGATAAACGTATTACTGCATCTGTAAAACAAGAGTTCCTGGATAGTTGGATTGATTCAGTAATAAACCAGCCTAAAATGGGTGCAGAACAGGCATTGGCTTTTAAAAGAGATTTTGCTCCGGCAGCTAAGATTATTGAAACCGCCAGCCCAGAAGAATTGATTATTGCATTAGATGCAGCTAATTATGATGTAACCGCAGAAGTATTGGCTTATCTCCGCCCAAGAGATAAACAACTCAGAAGAATGTATGAATTGGACATTGATCCACTGCTTGTATCTCAAAAAATCCCGGAAGCAAAAGCAGCGAGGTTTAAGAGTAATCTTCCTCGCGCTGCTGAAGCAGTTGAAGATGCTAACATCGAAGAACTGCGAAGAGCTCTTGATTCTGCAGGCTATGAAGCCACGCCAGATGTTTTGAATATAATTACAGATAGAGAAAATCGTCTGCGATTAATGTATGTGTTGGATATCGATGCGGAAGAAGTTGCCCGAGCCATACCTGGAACGCATTTTGAACAGCCCTTTGAAATTGCCGGGGAAAAATACCTTTTTGATGCACGTAAGGGAACCTGGGTACAGGAACGGGAAGAAGGAGTTATGAAAACATTATTTGGTGATCAGGAGGTAAAAGATTCAGTGATTACTGCCGCGCTTGATCAGGCCAGAGTAAAAGCAGGATTGCCAAAAGCTCAGCCAGCAGTGATTCAAACCGGAGAAAATACCTTTGAAATCGCCGGTAAAGAATATTACTTAGAAGATGGAGTTTGGAAACAGAAACGAAATTTCTGGTTTGATAAAAAACTAGATGAAGTAGAAGATTCTGGAATTCTTTCCCAACTGGATGAAACTAGATCGAAAATGATAGAAGAAGGATTGCTGCCCCTTCCGGAAACTAAATTGGAATCCTGCACTCTTGCCGCTGGTGCTATTATTGGCGGAGCCATAGCTGGACCCTGTTTGCCTCTTAATTTGCCTTCCCAAGAGGTTGTTTTTAAGTTGCCCCCTGCTGAACTTCCCGAACCACGGGTAGTTACGACCGTGCAAGGATATGAAGGAACGGTTAGCAATCTCTATGATAGTATCGCCCCGGAAAATGTTGAAGAAATATTTCAAAATAAATTAGAATTTCTTGGAGAAGATATCTATGGTGGAAAAGCCGTTGCTTACATACAAGATGATGGAACAGTTAAAGTTGTTTTCCTTACAGAGAGCGATAAGACTCATCATCGGCATGCCCTAGGAACAATAATTGGAAATGAAAAAGGAGATTTAGTTTATAATGGGCAATATGATAATTACCTCATTGCCGATCTTCCAAATAGGGCATTCGGATTTGAATTTCAGTATGACCAATCCAAAGGAAAGATTATAGGGATACAAGCAAGCTCTCAGATAACTAATCTTCAAAAGGGAAAAGGAATTACTGGTTGGAAACTGTCTGATCAAGTTGTAGAGTATGTGGAACAAGAAATGTTGGAAAAAATAGATTTAGATTTAATTGATGAATCATTAGTTGATCGGCCCATGGAACAGTGGGTAGATAACAGCAGACTTCCTGTTTCTAGCAGCAGCTAAATGATTTTTAGACTGATGATACTACAAACTATACCCGCATAAAATTCAATTCTCTGGAATGATCATCAAAAGTCATATGGGTTTGCGGAAGACCATAATAAAGACCTGCTCCGCCTGGATTAATCATATATCGTAAATCGGCAGATAGATAATTAGCGCCATAAGATAATCTTTCTTGTCTAACGGTGCCATTTTTATCTCTGCTGAATATATTGGGTTTATGTGAATGGCCATATAAATAAAATTCTATTTTAAAATCAATTTTAATGAACTCTTCCCTTGCCTGTTCTACGGAAATAATTCTTTTATCAGAAGGCGCATGTGTTAGAAAGTAGTTATTTCCAACTACTCTTTTCGAAGGCAAGGAAGCAAGAAAATCTAGATTTTGAGGGGATATTTTTTTCATGGATACTTCAACATTTTCAATGATTCTATCTTCATGATTTCCACGGACAGTTATGCATCCTTTTTTTCTCACTAGATCTGCACACAAATTATCTTCAAAAGAAATGCCGTTTTGTACTATATCTCCCAAGCACAAATACTTATCCACTCTACCTCTGACTTGATTAAAAAATTTACGCAGCGCTTCATAATTACCCTGTACATCTGAAAAGATTGCGTATTTCATTTTAAAAGATTTGACACTAAGAATGTATCCACGGGGTTATTTATAAATTTTCCCCAATTAATCACCCATTAGTGATTAAAACATCTTTATATACTAAACTAGCTTCTAATTGGATTATGGACAGAAGAAGTAAAAAGGAGGTTATAGCAATATTACTATTGGCTTTTTTCTTCTTCATTCTATCCTGTCAGCCGGCAGCAAAAAGCACTGAGAATTCAACCGAAAATTCAACCAGTACAGATGTATCAGCAGGAAATTGCGCTCCGCAGTGGGAATGCGCAGATGAAAATTACAAAGTTTACATCTCAGAAAACTGTACTCGCAGAGATGCAACCAAATGTGAACGCGGCTGTGTAAACAATACTTGCCAGGCTGCTCCAATCTGTACGGTAGGATTTAAGTGCATAGACGAAAACAGAAAAGGATACCAAAAAGAAGATTGTTCTTTTGCGACTAA
>CAYRMP010000031.1:0-12808 GCA_964425545.1 uncultured Methanosarcinales archaeon
TGCAACATTAAATTTTTGTTTAAAGCTAAAATTCCGCCATTTCACAGTCTCTTAGAGAAGTTTTATGAATTATTCAAACTTCTCTTTAATTAATTTCAATTTTTCTGTAACTACTAAAATATACTAAATAAATACAAAAACAGAAAGCTTTATAAACAACCCCCTGTTTTTAGCTGAAAATGGCAGCAGATTCTCTATACTTCAGTCCCTAATTGAATGAATTATAGATGCAATGCTGTAGTTGCTGCCCTGGTGGTGTAGTTCGGCCTAGCATGAAGCCCTGTCGGGCAAACCAGAATTCAATTGAATTCTGCGCAGCAAGGCTTCGACCCGGGTTCAAATATGGTTGGAGAGGAATCACAATCAACGAGAAAATCCCGGCCAGGGCGTATGGGCCGGTAGCTTAGCTTGGTGGAGCGCTTGACTTTTAGGCGACTAAAGGTTGAAGAGATCAGGAAGTCGGGGGTTCAAATCCCCTCCGGCCCGCTATATTTTATCACATAATAATCAAAAAACAATCGGGGGCAAATAAGCAAAAATGAGCTTTAACGTTTCAACTCATCAACTGGTTTACAAGCACAGCAAGGTAGCTGATGCAGAAAAAGAAAGCCTTCTTAAAAGATATGATATTACCCTGCGAGACCTTCCTAAAATCATGGAACAGGATCCTGCAATTAAATCTCTGGGAGTTAAAGCCGGAGACTTGATTAAAATAGAAAGAGAAAGCAAAACCGCTGGTAAAAGCACCTATTATCGTGAGGTCGTGGAAGAGTAAAATGGACGGATCAATTCTAATAAAAAAGTATTTTGAAGAAAAGAAATTTGTAGAAAGTAACATCCAATCATTTAACACTCTTATTGAAAAAGGCCTGCAGGAAGTAATTGAAGAGAATAAAGAAGCAGAGCCAGCCATCATTCCCCATAACATTGAAAAATTCAAGATTCGCTTCGGCCGCATTACCGTCGGAAAGCCAGAAATAACTGAAGCTGACGGAAGTAAAAGACCCATCTATCCTATAGAAGCGCGCCTGCGAAAGATATCTTATTCTGCTCCAATTAATTTAGAGATCAGCACCTACGTTAACGATGTGCAAAGAGAAAATTTTGTCACGGAAGTGGGAAAAATACCGATTATGCTGCGCAGTAAATATTGTCATCTGCATGGATTAAGCAGGGAAGAACTGATTAAACGCGGCGAAGATGCAACTGATCCGGGCGGGTATTTCATCATTAACGGAACAGAAAAAGTCATCGTTACTGTAGAAGATTTAGCCGGAAACAATTTTATCGTTGAAGAGGACGCTTCTGGACACATCGGCAGATACTTTGCCAGCAAAGGTTCTTATAAGATTCCGCACACTTTTGAAAGAAAAAAAGATGGAATTTATTATTTAACATTCACCAGAGTTAAATCTATGCCCGTCGTGGTAATACTCAAAGCTCTAGGCATAGTAAAAGATGAAGAGATCATGAAAACAATCTCTACCGAAAAGAACTATGAAGAAGTAATCTTAAATTTATTTGAGTTTGTCGACATTAAAACTCAAGAAGATGCAATAGATTACATCGCTAAAAGAATCGGCGTAGCCCAGCCTAGAGAAATCCGTATGGAAAGAACCAAAGAACTGCTGGACAAATATTTATTGCCTAACGTGGGAATGGAAGCAGCAAACATGCATCTCAAAGCATTGAATTTATGTAAAATGCTTAAGAAATTCATTGATGTTAGCAATGAAAATAGATCTGCAGATGATAAAGATCATTACATGAACAAACGCCTGCACTTAAGCGGTGACCTTTTGATTGACTTATTCAGAGTTAATTTTAAAATTTTAGTGGGAGACATATTATACAACTTCCAAAGAATCATCAAGAGAGGAAAATTACCTTCAATCAGGGTAATTATCCGCGGGAAATTATTGACTTCACGACTTTATTCTGCTATGGCTACAGGAGAATGGGTTGGTGGCAGACAGGGAATTTCCCAAAGGATGAGCAGAACTAATTACTTAGACATGATTTCACATTTACAGAGAGTAGTAAGTCCTCTTTCTACTTCGCAGGAAAACTTCGAAGCACGAGCCTTGCATTCAACGCACTTAGGTCGGCTCTGCCCAATAGAAACACCAGAAGGAACTAACATCGGACTTAGAAAGAATTTAGCTATGCTTTGTTCAATCACTCAACGCAGAGATGAAAATGATTTATTAGAAAAAATAAAAAATATCGGATTACAGGAAGCAAAATAAAATGACAGACGTATACCTTAACTCAAAATACACTGGAACTGTGGAGAATCCCGCTCATTTCGTAGCGGATGTCAAAGACCTTCGCCGCAAGGGCACCATCTCTGAAGAGATTAGTGTTTATTATGATACTGCTGCGCAAGAAATCCACTTATATTCAGACGAAGGAAGAGCGCAACGACCTCTGATTATAGTTAAAGAAGGAAAACCATTACTTTCAGAGAAGCATCTTAAGCAGTTAGAAGAAAACGAAATTACCTGGCATGATTTAATACGCCAAGGAGTAATCGAATATCTGGATGCTGCAGAAGAAGAAAATGCTTTAGTGGGATATTCTGAAGACCAACTTACCCCCGAACATACCCACATGGAAATCGCACCAGGCTCCATCAGTGGAATAACTTCTTCACTTGTTCCCTTTGGAAACTACAACCAATCATCTCGTCTTATCATCGGAAGCAAGAACCAAAAACAAGCACTGGGATTTTACGCTGCTAATTTTCACCTACGTATGGACATGGATTCCAACTTGCTTCATTATCCTCAATATCCCCTTGTTAAAACAAAAATTCATGACATTACTGAATACGAACAACACCCTTCCGGGCAAAACATGATTGTAGCAGTCATGAGTTACGATGGATATAACATGGAAGACGGAGTAATTTTAGGTAAAGCCTCCGTTGAACGGGGATTATCACGAAGTACTTATTTTAGGCCAGTAGAAGCACAAGAACTACGTTATTCCGGAGGATTAATCGACGAAATATCCTCGCCGGATAAAGATGTTAAAGGATACCGCAGCGAACATGATTACCGTTTCTTGGAAAGCGACGGAATTCTTTATCCCGAAGCTAAAGTAGATGAGGGAGATGTAGTTATTGGTAAAACCAGCCCTCCACGATTCCTGAGCAGCATGGATGAATATAACTTAGCTGCTGCAACTAGACGAGAAAGTTCCATTAATTTAAAACACGGAGAGAAAGGCGTTGCTGATTTTGTGGTACTTACTGAAAATGAAGAAGGAAATAAGTTAGTTCAAGTTCGTTTACGAGATGAAAGAATCCCAGAAATAGGAGATAAATTCACCAGCCGACACGGACAAAAAGGAGTAGTAGGTATTTTAGTGCCACCGCAAGATCTTCCATTCTCTGAAAGCGGAATCACTCCGGACTTAATTTTCACACCGCACGGAGTTTCTTCAAGAATGACAGTTTCCCACTTAGTAGAGCTATTGGGTGGAAAAGTAGGAGCATTGGCTGGACGCTATGTTGATGGCACTTTATTTGAGGCAGAAAAAGAAGAAGATCTGCGGAAACAATTATTAGGATTAGGATTCACTGAAGATGGAACAGAAGTATTTTATGATGGAAGAACTGGGAAGAAAATGATGGCTAGGATCTTTGTCGGAAACATGTATTACTTACGCTTACGCCATATGGTTGCTAACAAAATGCAAGCTCGCGCTCGCGGCCCAATCCAATTATTAACAAGACAGCCAACTGAAGGGAAAGCTAAAGAGGGCGGATTGCGTCTGGGAGAGATGGAGAAGGATACTTTCATCGCCCACGGAGCAAGCTTGCTGCTTAAAGAAAGATTCGACTCAGATAGAGTAGTTATTCCTGTTTGTGAAAAATCAGGACTAATGGGTTTCTATGACGCCCGAAAAGGAAGAGCTGTTTCTCCTTTATATGGAGAAAATTCCGAGATATCATATGTAGAGATCAGCTATGCTTTCAAACTGCTCCTTGACGAAATCAGAACATTAGGAATTTATCCTAAATTGCACTTGAAAAGCAAATACTAATTAAAAAGTTAAAAAGCAACAAAATAAAAAAACAAAAGGCCAAAAAAATGAATCCAGAAGTCCACAAGAAAATCGACAGCATCTCTTTTGAAGTTATTTCTCCAAAGATGATGATAGACGCAGCCGCCGCAAAAATAGTTACTCCTGAATTATATGATAAAGAAGGATACCCAGTTGATGGCGGTTTGATGGATCTTCGTTTAGGAGTTATAGATCCAGGGCTTATTTGTAAAACTGACGGATTAAAATTAAAAGAAAGTCTTGGTCACTTTGGATACATAGAATTGGCTCGTCCAGTGGTTCACATCAAGTTTGTACGCCAAATTCTTGACTTGCTCAGATCAACTTGTAAAGTCTGCGGCCGAGTACTTATTCCAGAAGAAAAAGTAAAAAAATATGTAGCCCTGTTGAACAAAGAAAGTGAAACTGAAGATTTAGAATCAAGACGCAGAAAAGTGAAAGAAATAGTCGGCAAATACAAAGCAAAAGACAAATGCCCTCACTGTAATGCAAAACAAGATAAAATCAAGATAGAAAAACCATACAACTTTTATGAAGGAGAAACGCGCCTTAGTCCGATTGAAGTTCGTGCGCGATTGGAGAAAATTCCAGAAGAAGATGTGTTGATCTTCGGCTTTGATCACAAACATTTCCGTCCAGAATGGATGATTCTTACAGTGTTACAAATTCCTCCGGTAACCATGAGGCCAAGTATTACTTTAGAATCTGGTGAACGCAGTGAAGACGATTTAACTCACAAATTAGGAGATATTGTTAGAATTAACCAACGACTGTTTGAAAATATCAACGCAGGAGCGCCAGAAGTAATTATTGAAGATCTCTGGGACTTACTGCAATATCACGTTACAACTTTCTTTGATAATGAAGTGGCACAATTGCCGCCTGCTCGGCACAGAGGCGGACAACCGCTGAAGACCTTATCAGAAAGGATTAAAAGTAAAGAAGGACGTATCAGGCATAACTTAGCTGGTAAAAGAACTGACTTTTCTGCACGTACTGTTATCAGTCCGGATCCATTAATCAGTCTTAATGAAGTAGGGGTGCCATTAAGCATTGCTATGCAGCTTACAATTCCTGAACGAGTTTCCGACTGGAATAAAGAATACTTGAAAAAACTTGTAGAAAATGGCCCTAAAAAATATCCTGGCGCCAATTACGTTATCAAACCAAATGGCAGACGTAAAACTATTACTGACGAAACCAAAGAAGAAATTTTGGAAGAATTAGAAGATGGATTCATTGTTGAAAGACATTTAATTGATGGAGATGTTTCCCTGTTCAACAGGCAGCCATCCCTGCACCGAATGAGCATGATGTGCCATTTAGTAAAAGTACTTCCCGGCAATACTTTCCGCCTCAACCCAGCTGTATGTAACCCCTACAACGCTGACTTTGACGGAGACGAGATGAACTTCCATATTACTCAAAATGAAGAAGCAAGAGCAGAAGCTTTAATTTTAATGCAGGTACAGACACAAATCATCAGTCCGCGTTATGGTTTAAGTGTAGTTGGGTGTATCCACGATGCAATTACCGGAAACTATTTGTTGACAAAAGAATTAGTGCTTACCAGAAATGAAGCAATTGATTTATTGTACAACTGCGGCGTAGAAGACCTTTCACCTTTACCTAACAAAGAAAAGATTGATGGAAAAGAAGTCTTTTCAGTACTTCTCCCACAGGATTTTAATTTCCTTGGCGAAGATAAGGCCGGAAACCAAGTTAAGATTGTGAACGGCGTACTAAAGAACGGCGTAATGGATAAGTCCAATTTAGGTCAAGAAAGCGGATTGATGTTGCGTAACGTTTACGAAAAATACGGACCTGCTTTTACTGCTGACTTATTGGGTAAAATTTCTAAATTAGGAATTGCCGTACTTACCAGACGAGGATTTTCTATTGGTATAGGCGACCTTGAACTATTGGAAGAAACCAAAACAGAAATCAACAACGCTATTAAGAAAGCAGAAGAAGAAGCCATGAAACTTATTGATGAATTTTATGCTGGAAAATTACAAGCACTTCCGGGAAGAACTGTCTCTGAAACATTGGAACTGCGTATCTTGGAAGCTCTTAACCGAGCGAGAAACAAAAGCGGAGATATCGCCATTCGCCAAGCTAAAGACAGTTCTGCTCTAACCATGGCAAAATGCGGATCACGAGGAAATCCATTGAACATCGCTCAGATGACTGCTATTGTAGGTCAGCAAGCTTTACGTGGAAAACGGATTGAATCCGGATACAAAGGAAGAACCCTTTCATACTTCAAGACTAAAGATTTAAGTCCAAAAGCTCGCGGATTTATTAGAAATAATTTCAAAAGTGGATTGACTCCCAGCGAATTTTTCTTTGGAGCAATGACTGGAAGAGACGCATTGATGGATACTGCTCTGAGAACACCTAAATCAGGATACCTCTATAGAAGATTATCTAACGCCATGCAAGACCTTAAAGTAGCTTATGACGGTTCAGTTCGTGATGCCAGCGGAAGAGTAGTTCAGTTTTCCTACGGAGAAGACGGTTTAGACGTTTCCAAGACTAAGAGCGGTGTCATTGACGTCAAAGAGATCATTCAACAAATTACTAGTGGAGAAAACTAAAATGAAAACCGACCACGAAAAGGCCATCGAAGAATATGCAGATAGACTTTCCTCTACCGTAATTAAGGAAGCTAAAGAACATCTTTCTGCTTCAGTCTCAAAATCAGATTTCACTAAAGTCATGGATACTCTTGTTACTGCACATGAGACCGCAAAAGTAAATCCGGGAGAATGTGTCGGATTAGTAAGCGCACAAAGTATTGGTGAACCGGGTACGCAGATGACTTTGAACACCTTCCACTTTGCAGGAGTTTCAGAGATGAACGTTACTACGGGTCTTCCCCGTATCATTGAAATCTTTGATGCTCGAAAAGATATTAAAACACCGATGATGGAAATTTTTTTGAATGAGCCTTATAATAGTGATATCGAACGCCTGAAAAAATTTGCGGCAAAAATAAAAGAAACCACCTTTGGCGAACTAGCATCTGAATATTCACTTAATATTTTTGAACAAGTGCTGAAAGTTACCATCAACAAATCAATGTTGGCAGATTACGATTTATCCGTAAAAGATTTAGCTAAAATTATCAAGGCCAAAGTAAAAGGATTTAGTGTTGAAAGCAGCGATGATGAAATCATTCTTGCTAAAACCGGAAAAACACAAGAACTAAAAGATCTTTACAATCTCAAAGAAAAAGTCAAAGAACTAAAAATTACCGGAATAAAGAACATAAAACAAGTGCTTCCGGTTAAACGAGGAGAAGAATATATAGTGCTTACTTCAGGAACAAACTTGAAAGAAGTATTAAATCTTCCCGAAGTAGATGGCGGCAGAACCACGAGCAACGATATTTATGAAGTCTACGAAATTTTGGGGATAGAAGCTGGTCGTGAAGCAATTATCAGAGAAGTTTTCAAAGTAATTGAAGCGCAGGGTCTGAACATAGATGTACGTCATATCATGCTCGTAGCCGATATCATGTGCGCAAATGGTGAAGTTAAAGGAGTAACTAGATATGGTGTAGTGAAAGAAAAAGCTAGCGTCTTGGCGCGAGCATCATTCGAAACACCGATCAAACATTTAATTAATGCTGCATTGGAAGGAGAAGTGGATCACTTAACTTCCGTCGTAGAAAACGTCATGATCAACCAGCCCGTTCCTCTGGGAACTGGATTGCCTGGTTTAGTGACAAAGATGAAATGAAATCATAAAGAGGGATGACAATCATGGCTACAGAAAACCTTGAAAAAGATATGAAAGACCTGAAAGCAAAACTTCAGGATGGCAAAACCATTATTGGTAAAGACCGAGTCTTAAAACATTTGCGGGAAAAGAGTTTGGCTAAAGTATTCATAGCTAGCAACTGCCCAAAAGCAATTAAAGAAGATGTAGTCAATTTTGCTCAATTGGTAAGAGTTCCGGTAATAGAGCTAACACTTAACAATGAAGAGTTAGGTATGTTCTGTAAGAAAAATTTCTTTATCACCGTGCTAGCCACCACAGAGTAAAAATTGACACGAGTAATCCTTAATCAAGAGTTGATGGGTTTATCTTCCCTTATGGAGAGGATAACCAAAGCTAAAGTAAAGGATTGCTTTACCGATGAGGAAGGCAGTATCTTTTTCGTCGTCGCTCCTGGCGAAATAGGAAAAGCAATCGGAAAGGGAGCAAGCAACATCAAACGGCTGCAACAAGAATTGCAGCGAAAAATCAGAATTATCGAGTATCATGATAATGTAGTTGAGTTCGTCAAAAACATCATTTATCCTCTTCACGTGCAGTCGATAACGGAAGAACAGGGTGTTATCATAATCAAAGAGACTAATAAAAAAGCAAAAAGTTTATTAATCGGCAGGCAGGGGAGGAACTTAAAGCTCATTGACAGGGCCGTGAAGCGGTTCTTTCAACACGAAATCAAAGTTATATAAAAATGGGAAAAAAATCAAACGGATTGGCTGCGGCAAAGAAACTGCAGAAACGAAGAAATCAGTTCAAGCTAGTCAATCGAACTAAGAGAAAAAAGAAAGTAGACCCATTAAAAGGTTCTTCTCAAGCAAAAGCTATCGTTTTGGAAAAAATCCAAGTAGAAGCAAAACAGCCAAACTCAGCCATGAGAAAATGCGCCAGAGTTCAGCTGGTTAAAAACGGAAAACAGATTACTGCATTTATGCCTGGCGACGGAGCGCAAAAGCTTATCAACGAACACGACGAAGTAATCATCGAATGTATCGGCGGAAAAATGGGCCGTTCCAAAGGAGACCTGCCTTGTATCAGATGGCAAGTTATCAAAGTTAACGATCAAAGCTTAGACGCCTTATTGAGAGGCAAATTAGAGAAAGCAAGAAGGTAAAACTGAAAATGGAAACTTATAAATTATCAATCGAAGATGAAAAAAATATCCGCGTAGTCAGAGTTGAAGCACTTAATTTAGTTTGCGAAAGACGATACGGCCCAAATGCAGAACCAGCGTCATTGGATTATGATGGTAATCGATTTGATACTTTATTTAGCATAGTTCATCCATTTAGGCATGTAGCTGCAGAAGTTGTGCGGGATTGTTTTAGGTCTCATCAGTTGGGAAGGCCTAGGCCTGAAATGAAGTATGATTATAGTGTTAATGAACAACAAAGAACATTGTTTGAAAATATTCTCAGTCAAGAATATCAAAAATTACGTGAGCAAGTGAAACAACAAGAAGCAATCCGCCCTTGGAGATAAGATGGCAACTATCAAATTTTTCAATAAATGGACCGCAGAAGGTGTCACTGTAGCAGATAAAGGGCTTGTTCCTTACTTGACTCTTGACCCGAAAATTGCTCCTAAGACTGGAGCAAGATATGCCGGAAACAGATTCCACAAGTCCAACACTTTCATTGTCGAAAGATTAGCCAGCAAATTGATGCAGACCGGCCACAAAGGAAAAAAACACTTTATGAGCTCCGGACATAATACTGGAAAGAAAATAAAAGCTTTAAACACAGTTAAAAACGCCCTGATAAAGGCAGAAGCAAAATTAAAACAGAATCCTCTTGCAATTCTAGTACGCGCAGTTGAAAATGCTGCTCCTCGGGAAGAAGTTATCGCCATAGAATATGGTGGAGCAAGGTACCCTAAAGCAGTAGACGTCGCTCCACAGCGAAGAGTTGATTTAGCTTTACGCAATATGACTCAGGGAGCATACGTAAAAACTTTTAACAAAAAAACCAAGATTGATGACGCTCTAGCTGATGAAATTGTTAGTGCCGCACAATCTAGCGGAAGAAGCAACGCTATCGCCAAGAAGCGAGATTTAGAACGTCAGGCGGCCAGCAGTAAGTAGATTTTATGTTGGCGTGGTTTACGTGTTCTTTAATTATGGCTTACACTACTTTCAGCACGGATAATGCAGATTACGTTTTGCAGTTAGGAAATCATGATCTTGAAAATAAGCAGGTAGATATTTTTACAGGCATTGATGCGTTAGTGATAGAAACAGGACTAATTCCATTTCCACAGATTATAAAATATAAACATCCCCAATTAGATCTACCTATAGAATACTGCAAGAGTAATAAAACTCCTATTTTGGGAACAGATACAGCACCAACACCACTGGGAATATTGCGAGAAGATATTTCATCCTCGACAATAGGGCTAATTTCTCTACCTATGTTACTATCTGCGTTGCATTACTCTATAGCAGAAAAAGAGGTTAGTAACAATTTTCTTAAAAGGTATGCGATGATGGAATTTCTATACCAAAGCCCTTTAATTGAAGGTAGAAATGCCATCAATGCCAGAAAAATAGAGGAATTTGTTGCTCCTTTAATGGCTGAAAGATTAGAAAGAAAACCTTCTCTTGGTTTAATCTTTGGCGCGGCACACATGGGATTGAAACCAGATTTGCAGTCAAAATTAAGAAGAGATTTCACTATTTGGAATTGGAGAAATCTTAATTTTGGAAAATGGGCCGGATTTGAAGAAGAAGATTTAAACTTAATTCAAGAAGCAAACTATTACGGAAAAAGATGGGAAATCCAAACCTACACCCCAAAACTCTTTGATTAATTTTCTATCTTAGAACTCTTCCATTTCTGCAAAAATTCATCCTTAAATTCAGTAAATGTTCCTTTTTTGATACTCTCTTTCGCTTTCTCGACCAATTGAAGCACAAAGTGAAGATTATGTATGCTCATCAGTCTTTTAGCAATAGGTTCTTTGATTTTGGTAAGGTGATGAAGATATGCTTTGGTGAAATGCTGACAGGTATGACATCGACAATTCTCCTCAATAGGAGTAATATCATGTTGGTATTTTAACCCGCCAATGCTTATCTTCCCGTTAGATGTGAATAGAGTACCATGACGGGCATTTTGAGTAGGATATACAGAATCAAAACAATCAATGCCTCTGCTAATCAATTCCAGCAGTTCTTCAGGACTCCCCACACCCATGACATAGCGCGGCTTATGCAAGGAGATAAAAGGGAGAGCCGCATCAACGGCAGAATACATCTCTTCTTTCGGCTCGCCGATAGCTACTCCGCCGATGGCGATACCATCAAAATTTAGGGAGTTAATATATTTGGCCGACTCTTCCCTCAATTCAGGATAAAAGTTACCTTGCACTATGCCAAACAATAATTGTTCTGGATGCGGAGAATCACTTTTTAATTTCTGATGCCAGTGTAAGGATTCCTTTCCCCAGCGATGAGTATTTTCCATGGCGATTCTCGCTTCCTCTTTACTCACTCCATAACCAGACATGTCATCCAACATCATCGCTACATCACTGCCAAGGGTTAGTTCAATATTCATTATTTTTTGCGGAGTAATTACCACGGGACTATTGTTGAAGGGATTTCTAAAATGCAGTCCTTTCTTGCTTTTCGTCTGAAAAATATTACGGCACATTTGAAAACCGCCGCAATCAGTAAAGATTACGCCGTTAAAGTTCATGAATTGATGTAAACCGGATAATGTTTTTACTGTCTCTATTCCTGGCTTGAAACTTAAGATTAAGGCATTAGAGATTAAGGCTTTAACTCCTGCTTTTGCATAGTCATCAGTGGTAATATGTTTCCCGGTACCTTTAGTCGCTGCCGGCATGAAGAAAGGAGTTTCGATAGAGCCGTGCGCTGTTTTTAGTATTCCTGCTCTGGCTTTTCCATGTTGATGCGTTATTGTAAATGACATTCTATTATCTATTTCGGGGTATATTTTTTAAATAATACTGTTGTTTTATCTTCAATGATCATCCTCGGCGTAGAAAGCACTGCCCATACTTTTGGGATAGGAATAGTAACAGATAAAGGCAAAATACTTGCTAATGTCAAAGACAGTTATACTTCTAAAGACGTAGGCATGATTCCCCACGAAATCGCTGATCATCATGAAAAGGTTGCTGAGAAGATTCTCAAAGAAGCCCTTAAGGCAGCTAAAGTAAATTGGGAAGATATCGATTTCATCGCTTATTCTGCCGGACCAGGTTTAGACCCTGCGTTATGGAAAGGATATAATATTGTCAAAGACTGGGCAGAGATACATAATAAAAGATTGGTTGGCGTAAACCACTGTTGTGCACACCTCAGCATCGGCAAGCTCTGGAATAAGTTAAATGATCCAGTGTATCTCTATGTTTCCGGAGTCAATACTCAAGTCATTATACAAGAGAAAGGAAAGCAAGGTAAAGAAAAATATCACGTCATGGGTGAAACCCTAGACATTGGCTTGGGAAATATGCTAGATAAATTTGGCAGAATCTTAGAATTAGGATTTCCTGCCGGACCTAAAATTGAAGAATTAGCGAAGACGGGAAAATACCTTGAATTGCCTTACACCGTTAAAGGGATGGATGTTTCCTTTTCCGGTTTGCTGACTAAAGTAGAGCAATTATTTGAGCGAAAACAAGCTACTAAAGAAAACCTCTGTTTCTCATTACAGGAAACTGCTTTTGCCATGTGCGCAGAAGTAGCTGAACGTGCTCTTGCGCATAGCAGCAAGAAAGAATTACTTTTAGTGGGCGGAGTTGGTGCAAATAAACGCTTTTGTGAAATGCTAAAATTAATGTGCAAAGAACGCAGAGCTAAATTCTACAAAGTGCCCTTGGATTTAGCTGGAGATCAGGGAGCCATGATTGCTTGGGAAGGATTCCTGCGAAAAGATAGCTATAGCGACAGGGAAGTAAATCCGCAGTGGCGGGCAGATGAAGT
>CAYRMP010000032.1:0-12634 GCA_964425545.1 uncultured Methanosarcinales archaeon
ACTTTGCGCGCCGCCAGATCTTAGTTATGGCTGCGGAAGAAAGATTTTTTATCTTTGAGTCAACAATCTTATTGTATACTGTTGCTTTTTTAATTACTTTACCGGATACTTTCTTTTGCAACTGTCTTACAATGGTTTCGACTTCGGGCAGTTCAGGCACATCCTATTAATTCCTGAACATCTATATAAAACTTCCATGACCGGGATACTGTCATCTATCCCTTAACTTTGTGCAAGCATAAGATTTGGCTCGCATACCTCTTGACATCAGCTGATGTTATCCTGACAATATCTTTTTCCAGAAAGTTTTATATACCAACCCCCGCCCGGTTGAATATGCCTTGGCAAAACGATAAAGGTGTAGACGTTGCCGAACCAAGTGATCCTCTTTTTAAGTCCTTAGTAAAAAAAGATTTAATGGAAGCGCTGCGCGGGGGAGAATTGGCCTTAGACGAGCGCCTGCGTGAACCACTTCTAGTACAAACCGTTTTAGGGCATGCTCAGGAAGGTCATAAAGCATTTCAGGAAGGGGGAATCAAATACCCTTCGGCTACTGTTGCTAATATCATCGAAGCTGCTGGCCTTGAAGTCTCTAAAATAAAAAATATTCGGCAAGAAGTAATAGACCAAGTCTTTGAATGGGTTGAACTGGCGAAAAAAGATCAAACTAATCTTCTGGTTATTGGCGGACAGCCTTTGCTGGGAATAGAATTTCTTCGTAATTATCAAATTAATCCGGAATTTGTTCTTAAAGGAATGATTCTGGCAGGGATGATGGATAATTACGGCTGGAGACAAGCTACCATTAAGAGATATGGAGGCAAAACAATCCATGATCGACAACTTAAAATTGGCGGCGGAGAAACCCATTTAATTGATGCCCGGATTTTAAGACAGGAAAAACCATTTTTCTTGGAAGATTTAGCAGAGAAAGAAATTAGTGATGAAACGATTAATGATCTTCGTACAAAAGGAATTATTACTGCTGCAGGTAATCCTCATGCTGAAGTAGCATACATCAGAAGAAAGAAAGGTTTAGGGACATCGGATGATACTGCATTTATTTTTATGGGAGAAATGTATAAAAAAGAAGGCTGGGAAAAATCACTTTCTGCCTTCCTGGGCGGATTTATAGTAGATGGGATTGACACTTACGATAAATGCACTGCCAGACCGGTTGAAGGCGGCTATGATGAAAGATTAGGTATGGAAATCAGAACAGCGCTGCCCTCATTGGTAAGCGATGATGAAATCACTGCATTGATCTATTATTCTGCAAAAAGTAACGGGCAAGAGGTAGTCAGCTCTTCGCATAAACGTCTGATTCAAATGGTTGCCAACGCCGATCCGAAAATTCCCACTTTACTGCATCACCACAAATTCATGGATACGGGAAAATTTGCTTCTTATCGCGTAGGATTTGAACGAATGCCCAGTAAACTATTTTATAATGCAGTAAGAGAAAGAATCGATCATTACCACCAATCGCATCAATCACATTAATTTTAAATTATCTCAACACTGCCTTTAAAGAAGCAATTCCCACTTCTATCTGTTTATCTGTAGGTTCCTTAGTGGTAATTCTTTGCAGCCACAAACCGGGCGCAGTAACTTTTTTTACAAGGAAATTATTTCCATACTTGCCGCTGAGCTTAATCAACTCATATCCTATTCCGGAGATTACCGGCATCAGCATGATCCTTCCCGCTAATTTAACCCATAACGGCCCGGATAAGAAACTAAAAACGATAATAGAAAGAAGCAGAATCAAAAATAAGAATGACGTTCCGCAACGCGGGTGAAATCTGGAAAACTCTCGCACATTCTGAACAGTTAACTCTTTTTTATTTTCATAGCAATAGATTGTTTTGTGCTCAGCCCCATGATATTGAAATAAAGTCCGTACATCTTTCATCTTCGAAATGAAAACAATATATCCTAAAAATAGAATGGTCCTGAAAAGCCCGTCAAAAACATTAAACCAAATGCCTTCGCTATGAATCAGCCGAGCCACAAAAAAAGGAAGACCAACAAACAGAACCATCGCTGAGAGGAAAGATAATCCTAAAGTACCTACCATCTCTTTAGTGCTGAGATGTTCTTCCTTGCCTAAATTTTGATTGCTGCTCCAGATCAGTGCACGGACACCATCATACAGAGCATAACCTAGACCCACAACCCCGCGTAAAAAAAAGACATTAAACCATTTCGGAAAGATACTGCTTTTCTCCTTGGCGATTTTTATCTTGCCATTCGAGAGACGCACTGCAACAGCATATTTCTCCTTATTGCGCATCATCACGCCTTCAATTACTGCCTGTCCGCCGATATCTTACCTGCAAAAGACACCATAAACTTAATGAATGGCGGCCAGACCAAGATGTTTGCGAGGCCAAAACATTGCTTGCACAAAGTTAAGGGACAAAAAATTTTTATACTTGTGAGGTAATACTTTAGAATAGGGATAATTTAATTGACATACTAAGACAACAGCATTGGGAGATACGTTCTTCATGTGATGCTTTGAATAATTTTTGTAAAAGTGGAATAAGTGCTGGTGATAATATAGAAAAATGGGTGGGAGAGAAGAACGACTTGGTATTCCATCTTAAACACCTTAAAAATATTTTGCCACCTCATCTTAAATTAGAAGATGCTAAACTTTATCCAATTCTCTTAGAATCAAAAGACAAAAAAATAAGAGAAGTTGCTAAAAAATACTCTGATGAAATGATACTTATTTCAAAAAGAACCTTATCTTTTTTTGAGACATATGCTCACTTAACAGTTGATGATATTTCACAAAATAAAAACTTCAGATTAGATTTGAACACCGTAATCACAATTGTAAAAAAAAGAATCGATCTGGAAGAGAGGGAGTTGTACCCATTGCATTGTAAAGTTAAAAAGTGAGATTGTTGTATTTTCTGCAGCAATTAGTCAAAGAAAACAGACCACTGGAGGAAAAAGCTGATTTTACTTGCTCTACACCTTTAACTTCTCAGCTTTTACCTTTGGCAAAATACTTGGTCACGCTGCGCTCTCGGTTTAGCGTCGGAGAATTTAACAACAGATGTTTTCCTCAAAAAAACTTCCCTAATCCTGTCTGCGAGCTGTCCTTAAACACTTCCTCTTCCTTATAGCCTAATACGGCAAAGATACTGGATACTGCAGGAATCAATTGGTGATCAACATAATATTCCGCATCGTATTCTCCTGCTGCAACATCAGCAGGTATTTTCGCCCGGTCTCTAATCAATCCTTTTCCCTTAACTATAATAAAAGGCACAACTGTTCCTGTATCGATCACTTCACCGCGTTCTTTCATTTCCTGCGCTACTTTCACGTGCGGAGCAAAAGAGGAATAACTGGAAAGCTCGCGGGTGATCTGCGTTTTCAAGATCAATCTGTTTAGTGCGACTTTCCCGCTGCGCAGTTCTTTGATAGTATCTTTAACATACTTCAATGCTTCCTGAACTTCATTTTGCAATACTAATTGCAATACTTTCTCCTGCACTTCCTTCGACAAAGGAGACCAATTTCTTCTTACGGTCTCAAACCCAGTGATCTTCAAGCTGCCATCCTTTCGCAGCAGTGCATATTTTTTCTTAGCCCCCACTACTGTTCGTTGATCCTTGCCCTTCAGCCCTACAAAAATGCCTTGCGGATAATAGCCTTCTAATTCCAATTCCATCTGTTCAGGAAGCGTTTCATTTATTTCTTCCATGAACTGCATCGCTTCATCCATATTTTTTCCTTCTAATAACAAGAAGCAGGAGTCGGTGTCTGCATATACAACCGTAAATCCTTTTTCTTTAGCTGCAGAGATAGTAGTAGTGATATAATTCCGCGCGTACGCCGTAGTTGAAGCAGCAGATTCCAAGCTATACCACCTTGCAGCATAAAAACCCAAATAGCCGTAAAAAGAATTTGCCAGGATTTTAAGCGCATAAGATCTTGCGTCTAACAGCGAGGTATTTTCATTTTTCTTTTTAGCTTCTTTAATCTGTTTTTTTATTTCCGCCCGGCGTGAAATAAGCTGTTCTAATATCTTTGGCAAAAATTTCTTCTCGCGGGAACAGAACCAATATTCTTCTTTCCCAGGAACACGATTTTGCGGTTTATCGGCACAGCAGGAACATTTCAATCCCTCCGGCCCGATATTATGCGCAGAAATGATCGTCGGATAAAGAGAACGGAAATCGAACACCACTATGTCTTGATACAATCCTGGCGTCGGTTCATATACAAACGCACCTTGGATAGATTCTTCCATGCGCCGAGAAACTTCTGTATTTTCCGGTTTATTGGGAGCAACAATCTCAAATTCCATCGCTCGTTTCAGGATGTAGCTTTCCACTAACTTGCTGAAACGCATCCGAATCACATCATACGTCGGCAACCCTACGATGGAAGTAAATTCTATCATGTCCGGCAATAATTTTTCACACAATTTATATGCCAAAAAACTGTCATGGAGATTATACGCGCAGAATTCTGCTAGATTTCCATCTTCAGAATCCCAGACCTTAGAGAGGTTATCTAAATCTACTTTATGTTTTTGATGCCCTAACAATGCTTTGGAAACCGCATCTAAAGAGTACGTCTCCACATCTAAATCCTTGCCAAAAATATTGCGGATGAATTTCAACATGTCTGCATGAAGATATCCTTTAATTTTACTTTCTTTATCACTAAAGTTTCCCTGTGTCACTATAAAATCAGAATAATCTATTCCAATATCAAACCAAAGATTATACTTCTGCGCTCTTGCTTGCAAATAAGGAAAATCAAACCCATCGGTGAAATAACCGGTCAAGATATCAGGATTATACTCTAAGATTATTTCTTTCATCCGGTTCAATAATTCTGCTTCGTCCTGAACTATCTCTACATAATCTGGCAAAGCAGTATTTTTCCAGGTAATCACTTTACGAAATTCTTTACCGTCTGCTTGTACACCATACAATGCAGCCATCAAGATAGGATTAGTTTTGAAATTTATCTCCTTATTTGCAGCATACGTTTCCAGATCAATAGCCAGAATTTTCCAGTCAGCCAGAATTTCTTGATTTCGCTGCTCTACTTTATCCGCCGCAAAAACAGGCACACGCATCCATTGATTCTGCACGAAATTGCCCGTAGCAGTAACTTGTTTCATGGGAATGATATGATTATCACGCAAATACCGATGCGCATACAAGATATCTTTTTCATAACAGGAAACTCCCCAGGTCTGCATCTCCTTGGCCAATAAAGGAACGGCTTTGGGATAATTAGTATACACCTTATAGAATTCCTGCTTCTTACCCAACAAATCTTTCTCCACGGTCTCTAAACTTACCACTTGCGCCGGTTCTGGACCAGCTTTAAGATTCAATTTAAGCGCTTTCTCTTCAAATTTCAATTTATCGATACCCGAAGCTGCTACGTAAAAGAACGGCGGATATTGATGCTTTACGGCCACTTTCTGTCCTTCTTTAGTGCGGCCATAGAAATAGAAAAAAGTCTTTCCTGCTTCTACTTTGTACTCAAAATCAAAGGGATAAAATTGCAGCTCCATCATGATCCCAGAACGCGGTATTTATATAAAATTATGCTCATAAAATTGATGAGATAAATTATGAACCCAAACTTAGAAATAGGAATTATTTTACGCCGCCAGAAACCACATAAGTGATATCTTTATTACCCGTTTCATCTAGCAGCCTTACTTCTAGCGGATAAATTGAATCGACATTAACCCGGTTTGTTTGTAATACCTCTTGAGAAGCGATTACTGTTCTTCCTTTTGCCCAACTAGCCATCTTATTTGCCAGATTATTTTCTTTTTCCCAGCCGCTGCCGGTAGAACAAGAATATAAAAATATGGTCGCTGAGGGATGAAGGTATTGTAAATGTTTTTCCAATTCATGATCTGAAACATCAATCGTGTATGTTTCATTTTTATCTGCAGAAGATTCCCGTAAATCATTTTCACCCAAAGAAAGAGACTCCTTTATTCCATGTCCAAAAAGAACTAACAATTCAAAATTGACTGATTCTTCTAACGCAGTATAAACCTCTTGTTCTTGTTCGGCCACTTCAATCCTTAAATCATATGCTTGTTTTAGCTGGTCATGGAACGCTATAACTTCTGGATTAGAAAAAACCCCGTATTGGTCAGTGGTAGGATAAATAACTAAGGCATTTGGTTTTGGAGTGTCATTAAACGCCGCCACTTCGTCCAACTTAACATCTAACGCATATAATTGCGCCATTTGGTTTCCCCTAAAAATAAAATTACCCTTGTGGTCAAGCGCAGAAACGAATTGACTGGCGTATTCAACAGTCCCGCCAGCCTGCTGGTAAGCAATAAATTCCTGCCCTTTAAAAAAATTCTTACCGGAAGGATTTTTCAGGCCGGCTAATTCTTCAATATAGCCTATATCAACGCCCTTATAGAGCAAAGTAAGCTTTTCGCTGCAGCTAAACAAAGGTTTATCATCCGAATCGATCAAAGAAGATAGCCTTAACAGATAATCATCAGGAACAATATTGGCAATACTGCAAATTTCTCCGATGTCAACTTCAACAAGATTATTAAAAAAATCGCCATTGTTTTGTTGAGGAATGATAGTAATTCCCGGCAGAACGGTTGAAGAATAAATTTTTCGGTTTAAATTTGCAACTCCGGCTGCTACCGCAGTTAACAATACCCCCGCCCCTATAAGTTGGATGTTTTTGTTGTCCATAATATCATCAAGGTATTCTTTTCAAAGATTTGACTAAATAATTATCTTCTTTATCTACTTCAACAATTTCTTTTTTCTTTTCCTTAACTTCTTCCTTCTTCACTTTAACTTCTTCTTTATTTTTAGGAGCAGTAAATTCACCCAGTTTGGCTATCTCTTCAGAAAACTGATGTGCAACTATATCTAAATCATCTTCGCCGACCTCTTTCGGCGACCATTGCAAATTAAGTCCGTCTCCTTCCCGGCGCGGAACTACTTCAATAGCAAAATGAGGTACTTTTTGCCCTGCGCCTAAACCATTTTGAATAAGGATATTCGTCCCTTCTGCCTGGAATACTTCAAATACTGCTCTGCTGGTCTTGTCTGCTACCGCCATGCATTTTGTAAGGATATCATTAGGAACTTGTTCCATGATGGTAAAATGTGTCCGCGGAAAAACAGTTATCTGCCCCGGGACATGAACTAAATCTTTCACCACTACCACGATAGCTTCATCTTCATACAATACCTGAGCCTTGCTCTTTCCTGCCAGGATATCGCAATATTCACATTCCATGGTTCTCACTTGAAGAGATTAGCGATATCATCAAGGCTGACCTCATTTTTGGGTGTATTTTTTTTAGGTGTTTGATTTTTTGATTTTGATACTACGCTTTGTTTAAGCGCTGCTGAAGAGATAATTTTTTGCGGCTCTTTACTGGACTTTTCTTTTTTCCCGACAGGCCTTTTGCCAAAATTTACTAAAGGTATTTTCTTTCCGCTTACGCAGGTGCAAGGCTTTCTGCCAGATTTTTCTGCTTCTTCGATTGAAAAAGTAACCTTGTTTTCAGGCGGTATATTTTGGGCGAAAGGACATTTTCCCCGGTGATATCTTTTTGCGGTTGCACTGGTGATGAACATTTCTTTTTCGTTTTCGTTTTCTAATATTGGGGCAGTTTTTGTTTCGGTTACTTTTTTCTCACTTTCTTCAGCTTCGTTATTCTTCAGTTCTTTTTTTCCGCCCAGCAATGCTAACAATTTTTTTTCAACGGCCGTCTTTACTTTCAGCGCCATTTCTGCTCCGACTAAACGCTCTTCGGCCTGCAGCACCCCATCGCCGCTTTTCCGCGGAATGAGATGCAGTAAAAAATGCTGCGCTCTTTGTCCGGCCGCTGCGCCATTGGCAATAAAAAGAGTGGTCCCATCTGCGCGCAATACCTTCAACAACACTTGTGACAGATTTTTAGAAACGACAGTCAGATGTCCTAGAACTTTCTCCGGCATCTGCGGCATGATCGCATAATGTTCTTTTGGCAGCAGCAATAAATGACCTTTGGCGGCAGGATTTATGTCTAAAATAGCCAGGCAGACAGCATCTTCATAGACTTTCTTAGAAGGGATCTTTCCCGTTATAATCTGGCAAAAGATACACTGCTGCCGCTGCAATTCCTGCAGCTCTTCTGGGCTCATATTTTTGATCTTCTCTTCCCACTGCTTGCGCTGCTCTTCCGTTGGTTGCGGCATTATATTAGTGAGGCCAATTTTGTTTATAAAGATTCTGGAAAGAAAAGTATAAAAACAAAGGTCGCTTTAGATAAATATGCCTCTGTTGCAAGTACCAGAAATAAGTCTTCGGGTGATGTCCTTAAACATGCAGTTCGGCGCTGGACCGGAATCTAAAGAAGGAAAATTCTTATTGCACGTTCCGGCTAAGGAACAAAAATATCACCTAAATAATATTGTTAATATTATAGATGAGATTAACCCGGATGTAATCTGTTTACAAGAAGTAGAATTTGGCTCTTCCAGAACTGATTACGTCGATCAATCGATATATATTGTCCAAAGTTTAGCTAAGAAACGGCAGCAGGAACCATATTATGTAGAAACGGGCACTTGCCTGGAGTTTGATGAAAAAAGATTAGAATTGTTTTGGAGAGCAGCACGATATTTGTATCAAGAAGAAAGATCACAATGGATCTTTAAAAAATTAGGCATAGATAAACAAGATCTTCCCACTGAAAAAGTCAAGCTCCATTTTGGAAATGCCATCTTATCTAGATTTCCCTTGAAAGAGAAATATCATGATTTCTTTATACCCCCTTATTGGCGGCCTTTGATGGACGTCAATATCATCCGCCGAAAAGATGAAAGGAAGAGTTTGCTGATCTGCCGGATCAATTACCATCCTGAAATAGCGGAAAAAGTTCCATTGTTTGTGTATAATACTCATCTGGAAAATAATAAAGAAGAAAATAGAAAATTACAATCTAAATTCCTGTACCAAAAACTCAGCAAAAGAAACGAAGCCCATAAAATTTTAGCCATGGATGGTAATTCCGAACCCTTAGGGGCAGAATATGATTTAGAATCAGGATTAAAAGATGAATCCTTAGAAAGACTTTTACGTCATCCACAGATGAAACCTTTTTCCGGAATATCTCCTTCTCCAGATAAAGATAGAAATCCGCTGATTTACGCAACTTATCCTTCAAACCATCCTTCTCAGATCCTGGATACCATACTCACTTCAGAACATTTACAGATGACCAACTACTTTGTCCATCCCCAGAGAGTATCCGATCATTTAGCAGTTGTAACCGACATTAAGATTAAAGCAGATTTAGTGCAAGAAAATGTTCTTAAACGATTCGTTAATCCGTTGATAGAAACTCCTTAACATTAGTAAAACTTACTTTTACGAACTTGGAAAAATCCAAACCCCGCTCTTTCAGTTCAAACAAAGCTAATTTGACGTGGGTGCTTCCTTTAGGCAGCCTAAATCCTGCTTGTGAACTTAAATAATCAAGTTGCTGCAATGCTGCTGCTCGGGCTAGTACTGATGCGGCTGCTACTTCCACATATTTAGATTCCGCTTTTTCTATCTGAACATCTCCTACGATGCACCCGGGATATTTATCTACGATGTGTTTACCGGGGAATAAATAATCAGCGCATTCTTTATGCAGCTTATTTAATAACCTAGTAACTTCACCACTTTTATTGTATTCATCAGGCAGAATACTTTTAACTTCGCAGGGGACTAAATGTTTAATTTTTTCTGCCATCCGTAATATCTCTTTATCTGCCAGCACTTTGCTGTCTGCTGCACCTAATTCAACTAATCTCTTGCGCAGTTCATCATTTGCTTTTACTCCGGCAACTACCAGGCCTCCGAAAGTATCTCCTTTCAAAGACTCATCAGTACCGATAATCCACCCCTGCTCTTTGCGGAAGTTTTCTGCTGAAAATTTTTCTCCGATGCCTGCTTTCTCTAACTCTTTTGCTACCTTTTCCACTGCTTCCTTTTTTCCTTGTAACAGTAATTTACCGGAAGAATATAAAACCAAAGAAACGTCTCCTTTCTTAAGACAGAGTTCTTCATGAACAGTTCTGGGCTCAGATTTATAAAAACCAGGAAGCTTCAATAATCGTTCTTTATTTACTCTCTCAAAAACCACCATAACCATAGATAAATGTTTTATTCTTAATAAAGATTGCTTAGAACAAATATAATTAAAAATACATCTAGTCATCCCAATATCCTTTTAAATACCAAGGCAATCCTGAAAACATGTCGCATTTTTTGAAAGAATTTCTTTTTCATCCCCTGCAGACCAACTCTGTTTGTCCTTCCTCTGCTTACTTAGCAGATGCCATGACTCCTGCAGAAATCCTTTCTCCATCAAAATGTGTGGTAGAACTCGGGCCGGGAACTGGTGCAATTACTAAAAATATACTTAGTGTAATTCCTGAAAGCTGTATCTTTTTTGCGTTAGAGATCAATCCAGTTTTTGTGGAAATAATGAAAGAGAAATTTCCCGCTGCTGCCATTTACTCAGACTCGGCCGTAAACATTAAGGAATACCTTCAAAAACATCAGGTAGGATGCTGTGACACAGTTATTTCTTCTCTCCCGTGGACTTCTTTCGACGAACTGCTGCAAAGACAACTACTCGGAGCTATCCATCAATCTTTATCTCCGGAGGGAAAGGTAATCGCCTATTCTTATCTTAATGGTTTTTTTCTTCCATCTAGCAGAAGATTCAGGAAACTGCTTAATCAGTATTTTCCAAACGTAAAGAAAAAGATAGTCTGGAAAAATCTTCCACCGGCTGTAGTGTATGAATGCAAGAGATGAAAAGAAGAATATTAAGAAATAGTGCGCTAAGAATTATTTGAATTTCTATTCAAACCAAACCTAAATCTTTATTCAAATCCTACTTTTGGTGCATTTTCTGCGCCCGGTTTTGCTTCAAAAAATGCCTTTTCTTCAAAACCAAAAAGTCTCGCCACAATCATCCCTGGAAAAATTCTAACTTTTTTATTATAGGCACCTACTGCTTCATTGTAACGCTGCCGTTCAACATTAATCCTGTTTTCAGTTCCTGCTAGCTCATCCTGCAAGGCTAAAAAGTTTTCATTACTCTTAAGCTCAGGATAATTTTCTGATACAAAAAGCAACTTTGACAAAGCAGCTTCCAGCTGATTGGTTGCAGCTACTTGCGCCTGCGGTGTAGTAGCAGTCTGCCATTTGCTTCTTGCTTCAGTGACTGCTAGATAAGTTTCCTTTTCAAAATTTTTTACTCCCTTTATGGTTTCCACTAGGTTAGGGATCAAATCAGCACGTCGTTGATATACACTTTGCACTTGGCTCCAAGCAGTATCTACTGCAACTTCTGAACGCACTAAGCTGTTATATCCAACTACAAACCACAATGCTAGTAATACAACAAATGCTAGAGGAACTACCCATTTCCAATTTTTTGCAAACCACCCTTTGTCGCTTTTCATTTTTCTAAATTAATTAATTTAATTTCTTTAAGTAAAAGAAATTGTTTACCTTTATAAAGTTTACCACCCACCGCTTGATCCGCCACCGCCACTTCCACCACCACCAAAGCCCGAACTGCTACTTTGACTGTTGCTTCCCCCATTTCCGCCAAACCTACCCCCCTTAATCCGAGTTGAATTTAACTTCCTGGCCCAACCGCGCTTTTTCCCAATCTTTTTAATAATTGGAAAGCACACCAAGTGCATAATCAACAATCCCACGCCAACGTACGGACCGAATAAAATTAACGGGAAAATTGCCCAGAATGGACTCAGAAAAAAATACATGAACCAAGCCCCATAGTCCTGGATCACAATGCCCAAAAACTCGAAAATACCCAACGCGCTGAACACGAAGAAGCTTAATAAAATTCTATTTAACAACGTAAATCCCAGTGGATTTTCATAATCATAACCAGCATCATTATCATAACCAGCATACGCAGAAATTACGCTCGAATCATTTTCAACAAATCCCTTGACGTCAAGAATCGCACCATAAATACCTTGGCCATATTTTTCTGCGCGAAAATTCTCCACAAAATTTTCTCGCCCAATCCTGCCTGCCATTGCATCAGTGATAACTGATTCCAAGCCGTAACCAACTTCAATTCTCCATTTACGATCCTCAACTGCAATTACCATCAGCAAGCCATTGTTAACATCTTTCTGCCCGACACCCCATTCTTCAAATGTTTCTACCGCAAACTGGTCAATGTCGCCTCCTTCCAAACTCGGTATAGTTAGCACTGCAATTTCTACCGTGGTGCTCTGTTCGATCTCATCTGCAAGCGCATTAATCTGAGCCTCAAAATCTTCATCAATAATCTCAGCGTAATCAGAAACGTGATTAATTGGTGTATAAGAAACTGCTGCCACAGTTGGAACTAGAATTGAAAGAATCAAAAACATAACCAGTATAGTTACTACTCTCATCTTTTGTAATATTTTTACGAAATATTTAAACATATGCTTTCTATGGGCTAATATGAAACCCTTGTAATTCTGATGAATATCAGAATTACTTGTTTTCCTGCTTCTAACATCCTATCAATGTTATAAGCAATTATTCTACTCATTGCCTCTAC
>CAYRMP010000033.1:0-1546 GCA_964425545.1 uncultured Methanosarcinales archaeon
TAAGTAACACATGATTATCTACAACCCCCATAACGAAAAAATAGAACGGATTAAACAAGCAGGAGAGATTTTAGATCTAATTCCAGCCAAATATTGCTTTATTACTGGCTCGTTCCTTCACAAAGAAAAATACAAGGATATTGACGTTTTCGTAATTTCCAGAATGAAAAAGAAACTAAAAGTGAAAAACAAGAAAGTAAAAATAACCATTCTTGACTTTAACCAGTTATATTCTCTGTTCTATCATTCTGTCTCTAAAAGCAGTATTGCCAAGAACATTCTTCCTCAAAAACCATTAAAAGTAACTCTCTCTGATTATTGGCAGGTTGTTAACGAATCCCTACCAATATTGCTCAATGAGAAGGACAAATTTCATAAGAATGTCAGATTCCTTATTCTTTATACTGAATATTTCAAAACCGGAAATATATTAGATACTTTTCAACTCAACCAAAAAATCAACTCCTTCAAAGATTATAAGGAGATATTACAATATATTAAAAGTGAAGTTCCCGCGATAATAAAGAAAAATATCAAGCCATCATATGCAAAACGATTTTTCTATACCCAGGCAGGATACTATAAAGAGTTGCGTGGATATGAAGCCCAAAGCTTTTTATACGATTTAACTCACGACGTCACAAGAGTGGCTCTTCATGGTTAATCCGGCAGAATTCAAAAAGAAAATTGAACAAATAGTTTCCCAAGAATATAAGATAGAATTTCTTGGAAAAAACTTTGATCATACTGTCGCTCTTCTTACAGAAACAAAAGCGGAAAAAATTTATCGATGGCTGCAAGAGGTGATTGAGAAAAAGATTCAACCTATTTTAGTTGGTTCAAAAAAAACATATAAAGAATGGACAGTTAGTGAACTGCTTACATTCCGTTATCCATTTAGTATTGAAAATACTGAATACAGAATTCTTTTTGTTAAAGTGAAGAATTCAATCTACATCGAATTTCATTTAGGTGACCATAAGTATTACGACCAAGTCAGAAAAGAACTTGACCTTAAGAAAAACAATTAACATTCACTTCAATTTCTTAAACGCAGCTTTGATGTCTTTTTCTTCCCAGCCGCGTTTCTCAAGCGCAGCACGGATATCTTCGTCAGATACGCCATTTTCCCGTTCTGTGCTCATCCATTCTCTTACTTCTTCAAAACTGGCTTCTTTACCTTTCCATTTCCAGAAGTAAAGCAAACCTAGAACCAATAATATTACGGCAAGTATAACTGCAATGACTAATCCTTTATTTTTTGCAAAGAAAGATTCTTCTGCGACCGGTTTAGTTGGTGCAGGCCACTGAACTACCGAATCCTGACAGGATTGCTGTCCATCCGGCTTATTTAACATCGTCCCGCAATTATTTTGATCATAACAAGTCCTGGTTTGAATTCCATTTTGGCAGGTAGACCAGCTCAAACAACTCCATGATTCTTGACAGACTGAGGTACAAGATTGAGTCTCTTCTTTATCTAGTTCACAATTGTTCTTATCAGTACAGGTGCGTCTTTCAAATTGATCTGTGCCGCAGCTAGACC
>CAYRMP010000033.1:1556-5402 GCA_964425545.1 uncultured Methanosarcinales archaeon
ACCAATCTCCACAATTCCAATCAGAGATACATTCTGCCTCTTCAATAAGACAGCCGGGAGCATCAACACAAAAATTTACTTCAGAAAGACCATTAGCACAGCTAGTGGAAACAGTATATTTTCCATCAGCAGAATCTGATGACGTATGATAAGTAGTTCCCTCATCTCCCTGGCCGCTCTTGATGTCGACTAAATCATCGTCGGGATTTGTGAATTTAGTGATGGACGTTCCGACACAGCCGCTAATATTAACTATGACCATCCCTTCACCGGCATATTCAGTTTTATCAGTAGAAACAGTTACTGCTGCAGTGAACGATAAAGATAACAACAACAGTACCAGACACAATATTTTTTTATTTGCCATCAGTTATAGGTTCTCTCCAATTTTCCAAACACAGTAGGACTTGATTCGACGTCAAAGGCGATAACCGACTTTTTCTTTACATCTGAAGAGACATGATCTGCAGTAATCACAAATGCTTCGTCTTTATCCATTCCGCCTTCTATTTCATCAGTTTCTAATTCTAACACTTTACCGCCAGCATTATAGAGAATAGTGTAAACCACGATATCTTTAGAGAAACTTTCCGTAGCAGTTATTAAAGTGGAAAAAGTATTATTTGCCGGAGTAATCTCTCCCAGAGATATTTTAGTTCCGTTAACAGTGAAAGTTACATTTATTGGCGGAGGAGGCGGAGGCGGAGCAACTGCGCAGGCAGTATTATTGAACTTACAGCTTGCAGTGCAGGATAAACTTCCATTTACAAATCCAAGAGTCAGACAAGATGCTCCGGCAAGATTACTTCCGTCACATTGTTCTGATACTGACTTGACTATCCCATCACCGCAGATAGCATTCTTACATTGACTACAAGAATCAGTACTGATTTGATTTCCATCGTCGCATTCTTCGCCGGTTTCAATAAAACTGTTGCCGCAGACCGCTTCAGGGACTGCACACATGCCTAAAGTATTAGTATCAAAGATAGCTTTTATTTCTGCTGCGGTCAACACTCTGTCCCAGACAACAACTTCGTCAAGAGTACCATTAAAAGATAAAGTCTGCAGATTAGTCGCGCCGATAACGGAGTTAGGGACAGGAGAAGAGGTGGAAGATAAACTTGCTTTTGTGCCGACAGCTGAATAAGCCCCATCTAAGTAAAGTTTTAATTCACTTTTAGTATTATCAAAAGTGAAAGCAACTAATTTCCAGGCATTCAAAGGGATAGCATTATTTGCGCTGACCTGATAGATAGTATCTGCATGTTTTATGACGCAATCTAGTTTTCCTTGATTGGTGCTGCAGTAAAATCCTCTTCTTGCTGCAGTTCCAGCGCCGGAATCTAAAATGTACAGAGCGCCCTGAGGACTTTTTGTGGCATTAGTCCTCATCCAGAAGCTTACGGAAAGGCTGGAACCCGTCGGATCGGAAAAGATAGTTCCTGGTTTTTGTCCTAGACTTAAATAATCCCCGTCGCCGTCAAAATAAAAGGCATTACCTACTTTTCCAGAAATAATATTTGCATTTCCTCCTAAAGTACCATCATGGCCGCTAAAACTATCTTCAGCCCCGGTATTTTCTCCTTTCCACCAAGAAACTAAATCATTAGTTGGACAAACCAAACCGCAATCCTGCGGGCAGGAAGTAGTGGATTCTAATTTAATTTCACAGACATTATCTCCGCAGATAGCTGATTCTTTTTGACAGGTTGATGAACAATCGTCGCCGTCGACAAGATTTCCGTCATCACATTCTTCTCCTGGCTCTTCAATACCATTGCCGCAGACAAATGAAGAGATGGAACACATGCCAGTAGAACCGGCATCATAAAGATTTTTTACTTCTGCTGCCGATAAAGCGCGATTCCAAACTGCTATTTCGTCCAGTGAGCCATTGAAAGGAAGCTTTTCAGTGTTAGCAGCTCCGATAACTGCTGCCGGGGATTCAAAGGTAGCTCCGGGATTTTTTTCTTCCGTGCCGCTTTTGATGAGGGCGCCTTCTACATATAATTTTAATGCATTACCAGCATCATCAAAAGTAAGGGTAACAAATTTCCAGGAGTTGAGAGGAATGACATTTGAAGCACTGACTTTGTAAACAGCAGCAGCTTGCCGTAAGGCGCAATTTAATGTTCCTTGAATAGTGTTGCAATAAAATCCTCTTCTTCCGTCCGTTCCTGCGCCGGTATCAAATATATACATGGAACCTTGCGGACCTTTGGTAGCCAGAGTTCTCATCCAGAAACTTACGGAAAGACTGGAGTTGGGATCAGAAAAGATAGTTCCTTTTTTTGAACCTAAACTAACTAAATCATCCACTCCGTCAAATAGGAAAGCCTGGCCTACTCTTCCGTGAAGATATGCTAATTCTCCTTTTGCAGCCCCATCATACTTTAATTTATAACTATCATCTGGATTTCCTTCCCCTTTCCACCAAGAGACTAAGCCGTTGGTGGGGCAGACCAAACCGCAATCCTGCGGACAGGAGGAAGTAGATTCAAATTGCACGTTACAGATATTATCGCCGCAGAGAGCAGTCAGTTCTACTTGACAGGTGGAAGAACATCCGTCGCCGTTGTCCTCGTTCTGGTCATCGCATTGTTCGTTATTTCCTAAATCTGTTTTTCCATCGCCGCAGAAAGGGCCTTTGACAGTAACTGATCCACATTTATCGTTGCAGACGTTACAGGATTGCCCGTAAGTAGTACATACTTCTGTAACTTTGTTGCCATCGTCACAATCTTCTCCCAGTTCTTTGACATTATTGCCGCAAATTGCATTCTTTGGTTGTTCTTGGATGGTAACGTCAACTGATTCAGGAAGAACTTTAACTTGATTAATAGAGCCTTTATCTAAAGCTAAGAATAATTCAAAAGTGAATTTGTAAGGGTTGCCAGTTAAAGGTAATCCTTTGCTAAAATCAATCTGCGCAATATCAAATTGCCCGGATTTGCCGGTAAGAATATTTCCTCCTTTTGTACCATAAAAAATAACTTTCCCCTGATCACATTTGTTTTCTTGTGGTGTCCACCCGTCAATTAGATTCTTAACCGGAGTAGTGGCGACATAAGTACAATCCATAGGCGAAGGTAATTTTAATGTGAATTGCACTGCCGTAGTTTCTGCAGTTCCAGAGTTTACCATGACTTTTAATGAAAAAGGCAAGTCCTTGTAAGCAGGAGAAACCAGTTCCGCGCCGGCTGAATTAGGGATAAGTATTGCCTTTCCAACAAATTGATTGGAATAAAGTAAAAGAAGAAATAAGGCAACTACAGCAACAATGGAAATAATAGCAATTAGGAAGGATTTGTCTGCTTCTCTTTTACTGCGGTGTTTAATCTGCAATTTTGCTGCAAACTTTTTCTTAGCTGATTTTTTTCTTCCTTTTTTCATTATTAGCCCACTATTGATTGCCAAACCAAGTTGTTAGTACGTTATTTATTACGTTAAGTATATAATATTTGCAACCTGCTCCAGGACATCCTTCTAATGGTTTATCATCAATATTATTACCGCGCAGAGCATTGGACGTCCCTTTAAGTACGTCTCTAGCACCCGCATCCTTTATAGAAACTTTAATGACTGCTTCGCATAACTCTTGGTCAGAAGGATTAGGTAAGGCAAGGTTTAGAGCATCTACACAGACATTATTGGTGCTGCAAACCTGCCCCGATGCACAGGTATTGCCGCAGCTTAAAATTTTACCGCAGCCGTTATCAACGTTTCCGCATTTATTCGAACAGGCATCTGGAATTAGGACACAGAGATCTTTCCTAACCACCCGAGTATTGCCTTGCTTTAAATCATATTTATATAAAGAACCATATTGATCTTCATATTCTG
>CAYRMP010000033.1:5412-12616 GCA_964425545.1 uncultured Methanosarcinales archaeon
CTACCTGGCTCAATAACCTCCATTTTCAGACTTCTTAAAAAATATCTACGGCCCGGGTAGACAGATAATGGAGAGTTTAAATCCATACCAATAGTTGCAGACCAATCAGAGGGCTCAAAGGAAGATGTCACGGTAGCTGAAGAAAAAAAATCAGGGTATTTAGAGCCGACTAATGTATTTGTAAACTTAACTTTTTTATTATTAGGAATTAGCTTTATCTTAAAATAACCTAAGTATTGTCGATAAGATGTAATATAAAGATCAACCAAAAACGTTTGTCCTGGCGGAGGCAACTGTTCTGGCACTTCCAACCAAACCCAGAAATCATTATCGGTTACTGGAAAATCTTCATCTGATTTTTCAATAATTACCGGTGCTTTTTCTGTAGTGATTGTAAGTTCAGCATACACCACACTAGATAGAAGCATTATCAATAACCCTATCAACACTATTTTTTTGAACATCCTTAAACCACCATTAATCTTTTTTAATATGAGACTCATTTGGGACTTATATATATTTCGATTTAATTTTCAATGGTTTCCCGTAATTCTTCAATGTTTTTGAAAGGGATTAATTTTCCTTTTTCTAATTTTTTCATTTTCTTTACGAATTCTGAGTTGAGCCTCAAATTATCCCATGCTTCTTCATCCTCATCACTGAGCCAATCCTTAGCCAAAGATTTCTCACTGATTAAAGCAGTAAACATCTTCCCCTTATATTGTTTTGATCTCATTTCAATAAGGGAACAAAAGCATTAAATAAACCATTTGCTTAAGTATTACCTTCTTAGAAACACAACTATTTTTCACAGCAAATTATATAAAGAAATACCGCTTTGTGATTAACATGGAAACAGTAACTATCTCAAAAGAAGAATATCAAAAAATAAAAAGAGAGTCTGAAGTAGATTTGGAGCTTGTTAATAAAATAAAGAGAAGTCTGGAAGATATCAAGCACGGAAGAATAAAAGAGTGGAAATAATTATTTTTTGTCTAAAATTCTAAATACATATTGCTGATATTCTGCTATATCCACGCGAATCTTGTTTATAGTGGCTTGCTGTGTCTTTTTATCGCTAATCGCAAGAACTAAAACTACCAACATTTCTTTATAAACAAGGAAATACAATCTCTTTCCACCAAATTTTTTCTCCTTAAAAAATGAAAGCCCAGAAAGAGGTTTTCCTACAGCGCCACCCTGTTCCTTCAACTGCTCGAGAATGCTTTTAACGCGTTGTTGCTCTGAATTATCAAGTTTACCTAACTCTTTATCAAATTCTTCGGTAGTAAAAACTCTAAACATAACAAACCCACCTATGCCTTCTATAAAAGAATTATTCTCTTTTAAGCTATATTTTCTGCCTATTTCCCCCACAATCTATCAGAAAACCAAGTTTTCTGGGAGATTCCGGAAATTAAGAAATTTCCGTTATCTTTATAAATAATTAACAATAGTTAAGAAAAGTAAGGAACATGCAAAAAATAGACTTAGATCTCAACCGGGAACTGTATGATCAAGCAGATCAACATAAAGCTAAATTTATTGCTAAACCGGGATTAAGCGAAGAAATTGTCCGGCTTATTTCCCAGACCAAAAATGAACCGGCCTGGCTTCGGGAAAAAAGGCTGAAAGCGTTGCAATTATTCAACCAAACACCTCTGCCTGCCTGGGGCCCGAATCTATCTGACCTGAATTTTAATGAAATTATTTTCTTTGTTGAACCGAACGCAAAAGAAACAGACCAATGGGATGAAGTGCCGGAAGAGATCAGAAATACGTTTGATCGATTAGGTATCCCAGAAGCAGAAAAAAAAGCGCTTGGCGGGGTAGGAAGCCAATATGATTCGCAGGTGATATACCATAGCCTGATGAAAGAATTGAAAGACCAAGGCGTAATTTTTGAAAATATGGACGTTGCGGTGCAAAAATATCCGGACTTAGTTAAGAAATATTTCATGACTTCCTGTATTCCGATCAGCGACCATAAACTGATCATGCTTCATGCAGCTGTATGGAGCGGCGGAACGTTCATCTATGTTCCCAAAGGAGTTAAAGTGGATCTGCCTCTGCAGGCATATTTCCGTATGAATGAACAGAGCGGCGGACAGTTTGAACATACTTTAATCATCGTCGATGAAGGAGCAGAACTGCATTACATTGAAGGCTGCAGTTCGCCCAGATACAGTAAAAATTCTTTACACGCCGGCGGTGTTGAAATTTTTGTAAAAGAAGGAGCAAAAGTCCGTTATACCAGCATAGAAAATTGGAGCAAGAATGTTTACAATCTAAACACTAAACGCGCGCTGGTGGAAAAAGATGGAACCATGAATTGGGTCTCAGGAAACATGGGGGGCAGTGTGACTATGCTCTACCCTTGTTCGATACTCTTGGGAGAAGGAGCAAGAACCGATAATCTGAGCATAGCCTTCGCCGGTAAAGGACAAATCCAAGATATCGGCGCAAAAGCTATCCATGCTGCTCCCAACACCAAGTCAACTATCCGTTCAAAAAGCATCAGCAGAGACGGCGGTATTTCTAATTACCGGGGCTTAGTAAGAATATTACCAAAAGCTAAAGGTGCTGTAACTAGCGTGGTCTGTGACGGTTTAATCCTTGATGAACATTCAGTTTCCAATACTATTCCGTCATTAAAAGTAGAGAACAATCAAGTCGATGCGGCGCATGAAGCGAAAGTAGGAAAAATCAGTGAAGAAGCTATTTTCTACCTGCAAAGCCGCGGTCTATCTGAAGAAGCCGCGATGAAATTAATCGTTTCTGGATTTATCGAACCGATTGTTAAGGAACTCCCGTTAGAATACGCCATCGAATTAAACAAATTGATTGAGTTAGAAATGGAGACAAAAAAATGAGAAAAGATTTCCCTCTATTGAAAAACGGATTGATTTATCTTGACTCGGCGGCTACGAGCCAGAAGCCAGTAAAAGTAATCGAAGCAGTGAAAGAATATTACGAAAATGATAATGCTAATGTGCATCGCGGGATTTACAAGTTAGCGCAAAAATCTACTATGCTTTATGAAAAAGCACACGAAAAAGTTGCAGATTTTATTGGCGCTGAATTTGAAGAAGTAATTTTCACTAAAGGGGCTACCGAAGGATTGAATCTGTTAGCATACTCCTTGGGAAAGAACCTGAAAGCAGGAGACGAAATAGTTTTGACAGAGATGGAACATCACAGCAATATTGTCCCCTGGCAGCAGATCGCCAAAGAAAAAGGAGCAGTAGTAAAATTTATCCCCATCACCAAAGGATACCTATTAGATCTAGCTAAAGCGCAGGAACTGATTACCACTAAAACTAAAATTGTTTCTGTCGTGCACATGTCAAATGTATTAGGAACAATCAATCCGGTTAAAGAATTGGCCGTGATGGCGCATCAGGTCGGTGCAGTAATGATTGTTGACGCTGCGCAGTCAGTTCCCCATATGAAAATAAACGTCAAAGAATTAGATTGCGATTTCCTGGCCTTTTCCGGACACAAAATGTGCGCGCCTACCGGAATAGGGGTATTGTATGGACGAAAAGAATTGCTTGAACAGATGCAACCCTTCTTATATGGCGGAGATATGATCAGTGAAGTTACTTTTGAAAAATCAACTTGGAATCAGCTGCCTTGGAAATTTGAAGCAGGAACTCCTAACCTGGCCGGCGCAGCAGGATTAATGGCAGCAATTGAATATTTACAACATCTCGGAATGGAAAACATTTCTGCACGAGGACAAGAATTGACAAAAAACGCGTTAGAAAAATTATCCGCTATCCCCAGAATAAACATTATTGGCCCAACTGATATTAAACTTAGAGGCCCAGTTATTTCATTTACCATTGATGGAATGCATCCGCATGATGTAAGTGAATTACTCGATAAAGAAAACATTGCCGTTCGCGGAGGATTCCACTGCGCCATGCATTTATTTTCTAAATTAGAGATAAATGGAAGTATCAGAGCCTCATTTTATATTTACAATGATAAAGAAGATGCAGACAGATTTATTGAAGCAGTTGTAAACATTGCAGACGTTATGGAAGCAAAGGTAAAAACAATAAATAGGAATGAAATAGTTTCCGGCGATCTGACGGAAGAACAAGATATGTACAAAGAGAACGTAATTGATCATTATAAGCATCCCAGAAACAAACGAGAGATGGCTGATTTCACCGTTACACAACGGGAAGTAAATCCTCTCTGCGGCGACGTAATCACCTTGTACCTTAAAATTAAAGAGGATAAGATCACTGACGTTTCATTTACAGGCAATGGCTGCGCCATCAGTCTGGCTTCTGCCTCGTTATTGACTGAAAACATTAAAGTAAAAACAGTCAAAGAAGCGACAGAATTAAACTCAGAAAACTTATTTAATTTGTTAGGGATACCTATCAGCCATACCAGAACTAAATGCGCGTTGCTATCATTTAAAACCTTGCATCAGGCATTAACGGAGAGACCATGCCCATGAAAATAGATATTACTAAAAGAGACATTACTAAAAGAAATATTACTAAAAAACTAGAGATCATTGATTTACATGTAGAAGCAGAAGGAAAAGAAATCATTAAAGGAGTCACGCTTACTTTCTATCCTGGAAAAGTACATGCTTTGATGGGACCGAATGGATCCGGCAAATCAACCTTAGCGCAGGCTTTGATGGGCAATCCAAAATATAAAATCACTAAAGGTAAAATCATTCTTGATGGCGAAGAGATCACCACTGCAAAACCAGACCTGCGGGCGCAAAAAGGATTATTTTTGTCTTTCCAATATCCGTCTGAAATTTCCGGAGTGACCACTAGTACTTTTTTACGTACAGCAGTCAATAATTTACGCGAGAAGAAAAATTTTTATCCTTATTCCGTTGTCGATTTCCATAAATTATTGAAAGAAAAGATGGCACAGTTGAATATGGATGCTTCTTTTACCAAACGGCATCTCCACGAAGGATTTTCCGGCGGAGAAAAAAAGCGCATGGAAATACTGCAGCTGGCAATGTTGGAACCGCGTTATGCCCTGCTCGATGAAACGGATTCAGGATTAGATGTTGATTCCATGAAAACAGTAGCGGAAGGCGTAGAAAAGTGCAGGAATGAAAAAGAAACCGGGATAATTGTAATTACCCATTACACCAAATTCCTGGAATTTTTACAGCCGGATCAAGTAAGTATTTTGTTCCAGGGAAAGATCATAAAAACAGGAGGCTATGAATTAGCGCAACATATCAATGAAAAAGGGTTCAGAGAATTGACAGAATGATAACCAAAGAAAAATTAATTGAAGAAGTGTTCAAGAAATACGAAGACCCAGAATTAAATATAGATGTATGGACTTTAGGGTTAATTTACGATGTCAAAATTAAAAGTAATAACGTAAACATCATTTTAACTTTTACTTCACCCTTATGCCCCTTCGGTCCGCAGATGGTGGAAGATTTAAAGGGCAGGATCATGAATCTTGGTGCAAAAAAAGTGGATATTGGAATCACATTTACACCGCCATGGAAACCATCAGAAGAATTACGGGAGATGCTGGGAGTTTAGAAATGATATTAAGATTGTTTAACAAAAAAGAAAAAAAGATAGAATCATTATTATTAGATGAAAGAGTTGGGGATTTGCTTGAAAAAGCTTTAGATAATGCAGAAAATCTTTTTTATTCTGATCCGGTTAAAGGTTTATATTACTTAAGACACGCAAATGAATTATACCATAAACGAGAAGAAGAACTAGGCGTAGATATCGACAGGTTGTGCAGACTTAATCTCGTTTTCCGCCAATATATTGGATTATGTGTTGGTTCTCAAGAAGGAGATTACCATGCTATATCTTGATTACGCCGCAGCTGCACCGATACGCAAAGAAGTATCGAAAGAGATGAAAGATTCTGAGAAGTATTTTGCTAATCCCAGCAGCAGGCATGATGAAGGAAGGAAAGCAAAAGAGTTGCTAGAAAACACTAGAGAAAAAATTAAAAAGATTTTAAACGCAGGTACTGGAAAAATAATTTTTACTTCCAGCGGAACGGAAAGCATTAACCTTGCAATTAAAGGAGTAGCCTTTGCTAACAAGAATAAAGGAAACCATATCATCACCAGCAAAGTTGAACATAAAGCCGTACTGGAAACTTGTAAATATTTAGAACAGCGGGGATTCTCAGTAACCTATCTTGAAGTAGACAAATACGGGTTTGTTGATCCTAAAACTGTGGAGAAAGCAATCACCCCGCAGACGATCCTTATTTCTGTCATGTACGCAAATAATGAAGTCGGAACAATCCAGCCGATTACGGAAATTGCGGCAATTGCAAAAAAGAAAAAAGTATTGTTCCATACTGATGCCTGCCAGGCAGGACACTTAGATCTAAATCTACAAAAAATTGGCGTTGATCTATTTACTTTGAACAGCAACAAGATCTATGGGCCAAAAGGAGCGGGCTTATTGTATGTTAAAGAAGGAATAAAAATAGAACCATTGATTCACGGAGGAGGACAAGAATTAGGATTGCGCTCCGGAACAGAAAATATAATGGCAATCATAGGTTTTGGAAAAGCATTAGAATCAGCACAAGAAGAAAAAGAAAAAGAAAATAAAAGATTGCAAGAGCTTAGAGATTATTTTATAACCGAAGTCCAGAAGAGAATACCGGACAGTGTCCTTAACGGCCACCCGGAAAAAAGATTAGCAAATAATTTACATTTTTCTTTTGCGGGAGTGGAAGCAGAAACAGTATTGGCATATCTGAATCAAAAGGGTATTTATGCTTCGGTAGGAAGCGCATGTACTGCTAATCAGATTGAAATCAGCCATGTTTTAAAAACAATGAACATACCGGAGAAATTAGCGCGTGGAGGCATACGTTTTAGCTTAGGCAAGGAAACCAAGAAAAAAGATATAGATAAAGTGGTAAGAGCCCTGATGGAAATTATCACTTCATTACGAAGGATATCATAGTAACCTACACCCTGCTCTGTAGAAAATCTCACTTTGTTGGGGTTAGCATCTTCAAAGCTTTCGCAGTTGTTGTTTATAGCTGACGTTCTCCGTAAGAGACATCCCTCTTGTCAGCTAGATATTTAAGGGTAGTAGCTTTGACCTGATGATGCTATCCTATATTTTCTACGGAGCCCCTACAACCGTAAGTAATATGTCTGGTTTATCTTTCTTAAGTACTCCTAAAAAAATTTAACTGA
>CAYRMP010000034.1:0-12585 GCA_964425545.1 uncultured Methanosarcinales archaeon
AAACTTCTCTAAGAGACTGTGAAATGGTGGAATTTTAGCTTTAAATAAAAATTTAATATCTTCAAAAATTCCTTTTTTCAAAGTTCTCTATACATTTTTCAAATTTACTTGAATTGATCTCACTTTCTCAATTTTTTGATCGATGTCAACTAACTGATCTTTGGTTGAAGTCTTTTTCTTAGTGAGATTAGCTTCCTTCTTCATAAGTTCAGAAATCTCAGTTCGCAAGTTAATTTCTTTATTTTGAGTAGAACCTAGATTATTAGAAAGTTCAGCCATTTTTGTTTCCAATTTTTTTCGTGAATTTCTTAAGCTAGCTAATTCTCGGTTTAAGTCACGCAGAGCAGCATCAAGAAGCGTACGTTCCTTATGCATCCACTTATTCGCACCTTCCCCCCCTACCTTTAGAGAAGAATCAAAATTATTTTTGACACTTTTCTTAGACACCTTCGCTTTTGAATGGTTGCTTTTTTTCATGACCTTTATCCAAAAATCTTATTTGTGTTCACTTCTTTTTTCTAAAGGATATAAATAGTAGGTATTTATAAATTTTTTGTCGTCGGCTATTTTTAATCAATCTCCTTTTTTGATGATTTCTTCTAATTTTCTCTTCAACTTCTTATAAGTTTCTCCTTTGATATACCCCCGATCATAACCTTCTTTTAAAGTTGCTAGCTTTCGCCTATACTCCGACATATCTCTTTTTATGATTGTTTTTGGTCTCATTACTACTGTTTTTTGAATGGTTTTTTGTTTCACAATGGTTCTTTCTTTAACAACCCGAGTTTTTTTGACTTTATTGATCTTACGATGGGTGAAGTAAAGTGCAACTAGGACCGTAATAATAACTATGAATATGGCCGGTATGATCCAAATGAGAGCAATCTTTCCTCCAGTTGAAGATGCAAACCCTACTAAGGTAGATAGTTTAGTTTTTTCTTCTATAGTAAATATCTCTGTCGCAGTTGCTAAAGAATCTTGATAAGGCACTTTTAATGAGTAAACATATTGACCTGGCTTGATGTCCGTAGGAATGATAATTGTTTTTGAGAAAGAGGCTTTTGTACTTACAAAGACAGTTTCCTCTTCCTGATAGACCACACTGTTGTTCATATCTAGCAAGAGATGAGTAATTGTTAAGTTAGTTGGCGGAACTCCACCTAAATTGAATAGAGATACGGCTACTTTCAAATCTTCACCAGGATAGATGGTTTTGCGAGCAAGATCTAAACTGGCATCAAAAATAGGTTTTTCTGATTCGATTTCTATAACTAAAGATACAGTGCGTTGTATTTTCTTAGAACCTTTTGTTCCCGTTATATCCAATGTTCCGGTATAAATATCTGGTAAGGCACTACGGAAAGGATTAAACACAAACCAAATAGTCTTCATTTCTTTTGGACCTAAAGTAAAAGAAGTAGGACTTACAGAAATAACTTGCTCCAACGGATTAGCGAGATTTATTTCCAAAGCTACATCTCCGTCATTGGTGATCTCAATACTTTTCGTAAGTTTTTCTGATTGTTTAAGATTTACTTTTATGATATTCTCGCTCAAACCTAAAGATAGTAATTCCTTCTTTCCTCCGCCACCCCCTCCCCCCCCTCCGCCACCGCCGCCGGCTCCTACTGGCGCGGGGGTTGGTGCTGGTGCAGCTGCGGCAGAAATAGTGAGCAAAAATGTAGTAGTGGAAGCAACATTAATACAACTAGATCCATCCTGTACAGTTATTAATATTGAATGTGCTCCCACTTGGCTACTGGAAGGAGTAAAACTGATATATCCGTTTTGATCAATGTTGAATAAAGAAGTGTTATCTGAATAACTTATGCTGGTATTAGCTCCGTAGAAAGTAGCAGCTACCTGTAAAGTGAATGCAGTATTGGCAGTAGCGGCTTGGTCAGCAATGGCAGTAATCGCGGGCGGTCTCGCAATGCACAGAGTAGCAGTTCCGGTAGCGGTTGCTGAAGCAGCTCCGGTAGTTTTTTCTGCTGTACCAACAAAGACAATTAGGAAGCTTGCAACATTTACTAACAGGAGAAGTATAGCTAACAATACTATTGTCCTCTTTTTTAGTACCATCTATGGAAGAAAAGAATGTATTTGCCTATAAATAGTTATCTTTTTTAGGTATGTATTAAGTTCGACGGTCAAAGTGCTAGGCAGGCCGTCTGTCGTGGCGAAAATACGCTGTTTGATTGGCGGCTCATTGTTGTTTTACCGATTATTTTCGCATCCTAACCTGGTCTTACGAGCAGCAAAGCACGACAGACATCTTGGCCAGGCCAGCACTTTTTAGATAGACTTAATACGTACTATTTTAGGACACAATTATTTTTCCGAGTCACATAAAACAGCTGGTATTTTCATACGTCGCGTTAACCAGGCATGGAACGAAACCAGCTAACAAATGAAGTGCCAGATATTGGCAAAAAGAATAATCGCCCTTAAAAATCTGCAGAAGAATGGGAAAGTGGAACGATGGTTTGAGAAAAATGGGGGCAGAGGCTTAATAAAATGAAAAGAATTTATCTATCGAAGGGAATTGTTTAAGGATACGACAGAAACTCTATTATTTATCTGCTTTGTAAACTATAAATTCAGCGTTACGATACACTATCCCAGCATATTTTTCTATTTCACGATGGGAGGAAATGCTTTTTTCATAAGGACCAAGGATAATATAATCAACAACATATCTCTGGGTTAATTGTTCCCATTCTTCTGGAAGAGCAGCATATGTTTTCAGGACTCCTTCTTTAAAAGATGTAGGAATGGTACACCCTTTACTCGAAAAGGAACCCTCAAAAGTGAGAAGATGAGAAAATCCTTCTTCAAATAAAGAATAATTATATTCTCCATCTTTAACACGTTCAAAACTCATCAATTCACTAAAAGCGCAGGGATTATCTAGGGATATGATTTTCTCTTCAGGGATGCCCATTATTTTATAAGCAATCAATCTTCTTGCAATTATTTCCGAAATAGGGATAGGCTCTACTACCGCGTTAGGTACAAAATTATTGTTGTGGGTGTAAACTGGCACCAAGAGAATCATCTCTGAACTTAAGGAGAGGACCACTTCATCTTTTGCAGTATTGTCATTGAGCCACTCAAATAATTCTACCTGGGGAGTAGAAAGAGTATAGATTGGATGGGTGTTATAAGAAAAAGTTACTTGCCAGATTAATCCAAATGAGATCAGCAGGCAAATAAAGATAAAGCTAGATTTTTCAATTATTTTTTTCAAGTTTTCTCTTTCAAGAATTGTCTCTTCTATAAAATGAAGGAGATATATTCCGACCAGAACAAGTATCGGCCATATGGATGTAGTTAACCAATGACGGGGATTAATAGTGTACCCCATAATTACTTGTACGTTCATAGTAACTATTCCCGCGAGAACCAGTATTAACAGAAAATAAAAATGAGTTTCATTCTTTTCTTTATTTGTTCTATCTTCAGATCTCTTATTAGCAGTGTATAAAGCAATGTATACTAGCATAATTACAATACTGAGAAGGAAAAGAGTGATAGGCCAATCCGGGGTCCTGGTAAAAGTAGCGTTAAGCCTACGCAATATTTCAGCCTGGTTAGCTATCGTGTTTATTGAGTTCAAGAAAAAGGTCGCGCCAATCGCCACGGTTAAGAAACAAGAGGCGGTTAATTTTTTGAACATGCCCCATTCTTTTTTGACTAGATATAAAAGCCATAATAACCCCATAAAAATTATGTAAAAAGTCCAATAGTAAAAATAAGTGTAAAACAACAATCCCCCTAAAATTCCGCTGAGAAGAGCAGCCTTCCATTTTTTTTCTCTTAAAAGCCATAAAACAGCAAGTAAGGTTACAGCAAAAATAGGAAAATCAACTAGGACAGGATAAAACCTGGAAAAATAACTTATTGGCTGGACTATTTGGTCTGAGAAAAATTTGAGTAAATAAGTTGGTGAAAAGAAAAGTAGAGGGGGAGCCACAAGGGAAAGAATCTTATTTTTAGTTAATGAGTAAGAAACGACATACATCAGAAGCGAGCTTATGACCGTAAAAAAAAAGTAAGAAAATATATATGTATTTACGACGCCCCCCAAAACTAAAGACATCATCCCTAAAAGTAAAGAAGGAAAGGGAGCTCCGGCATGCGATAACACTGCTGTATCTTTCCATTCTAGTATATTAGAGCGGGGGATTAAGTGTCCTTCAGCTGCTTCCTGTACATACGCAGCATAAAAAACCTCATCGACACTTCTTGCATCAACTCCCTTCACAACCAAAGGTGAATAATTTTTAGAATCATCCTGTAATAAAGGGATAAGGAGATGAGGCAAAAGAAAAATAAGTCCGATCAGCAATGATACTGCCAATGCCACCCGATGTTCTTTTATCTTCTTGTAATTATGGCACAATCGTTCTTTCATGTTATATTATACCTTATGATACCTAAGTAAGACCATCATCCTTAAAACCAGGATAATCTTACATAAGAATAGATTTTACCTTAATTTTTAAATCTGCCTACTCTTACATTCAAGAATCCCAAAAAGTCCGTTATGATTTAGCATAAAATGTAAAATGCTCATCTAAATTCTCGCCTAATTTTCACTTCTAAACAAAAGTACGAATATCAAAGGTATCGTGAGTAAAGCTAAAAACAAATTTAGATATAAGAATAAAAGCCCAATCATATGAAATATCTTATTGCTGCCTTGTAAAGAGTATTCATCAATATTTAAATCTGGATACTTCCACCCCATAGAAGCACCCCAAAACACATGAGTTCTATCGATGCTTTGGTAAATTGTGGAAGGAACAGAAATAAATCCCTTATATATAAGAAAACGATGGTTTGCTTTTATTTCTGCAGCATAACCTAAATTATCTTTGAAATATCCAGATAAGCTTTCAGCGAATAAATTTACTCGGTCATAATCTTCCTGCTTCCATCCACAGGTGCTATCTCCGCTGCATTCAATATAATATAGGGGCACTTCAATTTTTGGAGCAGCAGAACCCTCCATTTGAGTTAGTAACTCTTGGAAATATACCCCATTCAAATAATGCCGCTCGTGTAATATCCAAGAATAACTGCCAAAATAGATACGTGGATCCATCACAATTATAGAATCTTTCGGAATATTTTCAATAGTATATTCTCTAAGTTCCATATTTGCAGATTCCTTAGAGATAATAGCCTGAAATTGGAATGAAGAGACAACTGCTATAATTAGAACTAACATTACAGAAGCCCATCGTTGGTTAAACTTTGATTCAATATAAGAAGATAATTTCTCAACAGTATAACCAGCAAACAAACTTAGAATTAAAGGAACCCACAGGTAATGGGATGGACTTGGATTAATGCCTCCGATGTATCCAACTAAGAAGAATAAAGAAAATGCTAATAAAAAAACACCCAAATTATTTTTTCGAATAGTAAGAATAATTCCTATTAATCCTAATACCATGATAAGAGGGTCTACTGAAAAAAAATTACTCGGGACGCTTCTAAAGATAAAATCTCTAAATTTAGAAAAATCCCAAGACTTCAATTGGTACTCAGCATGGAAATTTTCTCCTATTCCTAAGAGGGTAGAAACGGTATCGTCAGTTTTACCATTATTTTTAAATTCTAGATAATTGTAAGCTATGAGTGGTGTAAGAAGTAACGCGCCGATCATCAAACATCCAAAAATATTCTTAAATAAATCTTTTTCTAACTTGATTTTTTTAAGAGGGGAATAAAATTCAGTTTGCGTTAATAAAAAAGTCAATAAATAACCGGGCAGAAAGATTAAAACTTGATCCTTGGATAAAACACCTAATGCTAAAAAGATAACAGAAGGATATAAAAAATTTCTTTTCCCTTCTAAGAAAAATAGGAAAAAATACATGCTAAGGAAAGCAAAAAAGAAAGCAACCATATCTGATTCAGTATTATTTTCCAGCGCAAATCCAGAAAGAGCAAATAGAAATGAGCTGAATAACGCTGCCTTTTTATTCTGAAATACTTTTAAGGAGCATAGATAAATAAGGATAACAGTGAGAGAACCAAAAAAAATGGAAGGAAATCTGGTAGATGTTGCATTTACCTCGCCAAATAAGATAAATCCAAGGTCAGTAAGGTAAGAAAAGAGGGGACCGCCTTCTATAGTACTTAAACGCTGGGCTGAGATTATTTTCCACGGGAGAAGGGAATAAACTATCTCATCAGGCACAATCTCAACCGTTTGAGCGACAATCAAACGTAAAATGAATGCAATAAGAAGTATCAAAAATAAGATCAGAAGTGTCTTTTTTATTTTCATGTTTTCACTGACTTATCATTAATCAAACGAACAGGTATACGGAGACTCTCCTGGTTTAGGATCACTAACTGTGGAAAGAGTTCCACCAGCGCCAGAACAGCAATTAGCTAGCTCTCTGGACTTTGAACAAAACTGCTCTCCTTTTTGGTCACATTTTTGTTGTACACATTGCTTATAACCTTCCTCACCTTTATTCCACCCTGCAAGTAAGGAAAATATTATCATCAAGATTATAAGGAAGTATAAACTGCCCAGTAATATTTTCTGAGCAAGTTTCAGATTTCTAAATTGACCTAGATCATTCATTTAGTCCACCTTAAATAAGATTACATTTTCATTGGAGTAAATAGGCGTTAACTTAGTTGAAGTTAGAAATTCTTGATATCGTACTGGAAGTATAGCTTTTACCTCTTCTTCACCAAATTTATCGCTTAGATATTTATAATCCATATTTTTATTAATAATGAAATATTCATAATCATTTCTTAACAAGAAGGAATATAACTCCTCATGATTTTTATGAATAATATCATTTCTGAAGTCCTTTATCTCCTGACACCAATCGCAGCTAAACATATTATATCCTATCACTAATTTATCCCTAGGCGCATACAGAAACACCTTAGAATTAAGAGGAAGCTGCTTAAAAAGTTCACCATACAGAAATGGCTCTTGCATATTAGAAAATGATCCAGAGGTAGGCCATATGGAAGTATTAGCCTCATATTTATGCACTCCGGAAGTTGAGATCACCCCTACTACTATCAGTACTGTAAGAAATACTTGCACCAGCTTATTTTTCCTAAAAGTATTGATAAAAACATAGGTTCCTTCGGCGGCGATAATAGAGACCGGAATAGCGAGCAAAAACCAGCTCCTGAATGCATCTCGAGCAATTGAGATTGGAAAAGTCATACCATTGACCACCCAGAAAGTATAGACTAGCCAAAAAAGGGCCACTCCACTCCAACTATAGTCATGAGAAAATAAAGCAGAACGATATATTAAGACGCGATACACTAATTATTATAAAGCCAGGAGAGTAAGAACAATTCCTATCCCTATAGGGGCGTTTATCATATTATTAGATTTCGCCACAAAAAAATCTCCAAAGGTATATGCTCTTGAACCTGTACCACCTGGATTGGTTAAGGATTTAATGACGGAAAAGGCTTTATCAAGTAGATTATAATCTGAAGTTAAAGCTGCGCCGTTGTTGATTAAATTAGAATCCCAAGCTCCAATAAAACCTTTTAATGAATATTTTTGTACCATGGCCATCCACCAAAATTGGCTAAGAATCATTCCACCCACTATTCCAGCAAAGTGATATTTAAAAAAACGATGGTGTATCGCTGAAGCAACAATTGCATAAATCAAGAGCAAAGTAGTAAGTTTAATCGGTTGAGAAAGATTCTGAGTTACCCAAATACCTGCAACCAATACTACTAAAATTATGGCCCATCTCTTCTCTTCAAAAGTCTTGTTGAACGCATACAAGGCTGGAAAAAGAATAGTGATAGTCATACCATGAGCCCAGATAAAGTGAGAAAGATATGAGGGGATAACTGCTAAAAAAAAAGTAGCTACCAGAGCCTTAGTCTTATCCTGTACAAAAGAATTTACGAAAAAATAAAAGAACAAAAATCCTAAAGAAATAAGTAAAGCATTAAAGAATTTGATAGTCCAATTAAGATCCGGAGAAGTTTGATGTAAAACACCCATCAAAATATCATAGGCAGGAGGATAAGGATCCATGAAAGAAAGAACTGAATTTCCTCTTTGAGGATTATTAACATCTCCTATTGGATCGTATGCATCCTTATCGATGGCTACATACTTTACTCCCATTGAGTGTCCCCAAGGGTCTTCATCTTCAAGATAAGGATAGGCGAACGCTCCGGAAGCATAGATATAGAATGAGATAGCAAAGATGAGTAGAACAGCAAGCACGAAGAGATTACTTTTAGTCAACACCAATTTAGGAAATTTAGTTGGAAACTTATATTCGTACTGTTTAAAAAGTTTGAACCCGGCATACGTAGGAACAATCAAACTAAGCAACAAGAATAATTTCCAATCTAAGGGAATGCGAAAAAAATTTATGATGATTGCTAGTATCGCAAAGGTGCCTAAACCTATGCCAACATTCATAATATGTTTTTCGATGAAATCAGTTTTTGGTGCTTGAGACCTTAGGTAGACAAAATAGGTTAGAGAAAAACCTAAACCCCAAAGGTAGATGAAAAATAAAATAATCGTTATGATGCTCATCATTGCCAATCTTCTCAAATGATTACTATTTAAGTTTATCTGTTACCAACTTCCCATATTCTCCATCTATAAAGATTCTGCACCATAATTCAATATTTAGGATAGACCAAATCCTGGCCGCATTAACTAAATCTCTAAGGCCATCTTTCTTACTCTTACAGTGGGTGTCAAGAAGTTTTTTTATATATCTCTGGTTAAAAATACCCCGGCTTTTAGTTCGATCACTCAACAAAATAGAATACACATATTCTTTCAAATCCTTACGAATCCAAAGGGAGAACGGAGTTGGAAAACCTTTCTTTGGCTGAACATATAATAGTGGGGGGAGGTCAGATTTCATACTCTGCTTAAGTATGTGTTTAAGTTCATGGTTATACAATTTAAATCCCATAGGAATAGCATTAGCAAAATCGACAAGTTCATTGTCACAGAATGGTGTTCTCGCCTCAATAGAATGAGCCATGCCCATTTTATCTTCTACAACTAGAAGTGAAGGAAGATAGGTTTTCAGATACAGATACAACATTTTGTTGGCTGAAGAAGCTATATCTTTACGCTGAAATTTTTGCAGGATAGCGGTTGTATCCTTATTGCTAAGACTTCCATAAAACTGCTTAGACAATAAATTTTTACGTTGTCTTTTATTGAACATGATGAATAAACCATGCTTAACTTCTTTATCGAAAAGAGGAAAGAACAGGAAATAGGCGCTTCTGGAGATTTCGCTCCACTTGAAAAAAGAAAATACTTTTAGTAAATTCAAAGGATTTTTCCTTACCATATCCTTAAAATGACTGACTTTATAGATGGGATAACCACCAAACAATTCATCACCGGCATGACCGGTTAGAACTACTTTTACTCGTGTTGATACCAGCTTGGAAACCATATATTGCGAAATTGCCGGTATTCCTACTTTTGGTTCATCAAGATGGTAAATTATCTTTTCTATTTGAGATAGAAAATCCTGCGGCGAGATGGTCACTTCGTGCATTATTGCACCTGTTTTTGCCGCTACGGCTCTTGAACAAGGAGTTTCATCATAAGTTCCGCCTTCTTTGAACCGGCCGGTGAATGTCTCTATCTTCCCCTTGCTCTTCTTTGCCGCCATTGTTGCAACAGAACCAGAATCAAATCCCCCGCTAAGATAAGAGCCCAGAGGAACATCACTAATCATATGGCGTTCTACAGATTCAGAAAATATCCTCTTGAAATCCCGGTAATAATCGGCTATGTCCGGTTTATCACTCTTGGTATAAGAAGCATCCCAATATTTTTTAATTGAAACTTTCCCGCACTGTACTAGAAGATAATGTCCCGGAAGAAGCATTTTTACTCCTTCGAAAAAAGTTTTTTCATCCATGATATTTTGAAAGGTAAGATATTCGGCAACAGCTTGAGGATTCAATTTACGAGGAAATGTTTTATCAGCTAGAAACGCCTTTATTTCTGAAGCGAACACGAATCTCTTTAAGTCTTGATAGTAATATACTGGCTTAATCCCGACCCTATCGCGAGCAAGAAAGAGAAGATCTTTTTTAACATCCCAAATTGCAAATGCGAACATGCCATTGAATTTATGTACGCACTCCGGACCGTACTCCTCATAAGCACGCAATATTGCTTCTGTATCGCTGTTTGTCCTGAAAGAACGCCCATATTTTGTTTGCAGTTCTTTCCTTATTTCCCGATAATTATAAATCTCTCCATTAAATACGATAACTATTGATTTGTCTTCATTATACATTGGCTGCTGCCCTGTTTTCAAATCAATAATACTAAGCCTCTTATGTCCTAACGAAACTTTTTTGTCTGCAAAAAAACCTTCACCATCTGGACCGCGGTGATCTAAAAAAGAAGTCATCTTTCTTAACAATGAGTTATCTCTTGGTCCATACCATCCAATGATTCCGCACATGATCAGCCCTGTTTCCTTTTCTGCTTCTCACTATTAGACACGATAAGTTCACCCACAAATCCTAGACCAAATAATTGCAATCCAGTTACGAACAGAAAAACTGTCAGCAAAACTAAGGGGATGCGCGTACCGACAGCTTCTAAAACTACAAAATTAAGATAGAGTACATACATTGCACAAAATGAACCTAAGGCAATCAACAAGGCGCCAAGCGACCCGAATACATGCATTGGTTTTTTGGAGAATGAAGATAAAAATTTCACAACGATCAAATCTAAGAATCCCCCCGGTATCCGTTTCAATCCCACTAGGCCAAATTTTGATTTCCCAGACTTTCGCGGATAAAAACGCACTGGCACTTCCTTAACCTTATATCCTTGTTCTGCAGCTAAAATAACAAAATAGCGGTGCCAGTCGGAACGCATGGATTCAATATTATAATACACATCTTTACGGAAAGCTCTAACCCAGCCCACGTCATGAAAACGAACATTAAAGAGACTTCGTACTAAAGCATTGAAACTTTTGGAAAGAATAGTTTTCAACAATCCCTGCCTCTTATTCATCCTTCTACCGATTGCTACATCATTTCCTTGCTCTAAGGCTGCGATTAGCTTGGGAATATCTTCGCGGGGATGTGATTCCAAATCTGAAGACATAAAGACAATGGTCTCATACTTGGCTTTTTCAATTCCGGTGATCATTGCTGCAGTCAATCCCTGATTTCGGCGGTGGGAAATTATCTTCAGACGAGGGAACTGTTTTTGCATTGACTGCAGTATCTTCAGAGTATTGTCCCGGCTGGCATCATTGACTATGATGATTTCTCCGGAAAAACCATTCTCGTCAAAAGTTTGGTTTGCTTCCTTTACAAATTCCTCGATGCAGCCCTGCTCGTTGTATGCTGGAGCTACCACGCTGATTTTAATTCCCATTATCTTCCAGTTATTCAAAGTCAATTTTAAACGACCACATATAAACTTTATGATGTTTAGGCTGTTTTCATCACCGATCATAGGGAAGAATGATAATAAAATGGCCGTAGTTCATCTGTTCCATAACCGCAGCTGAAGGCGAAGATTTAGGATCCAGTCTTAGGATTCCATAAATTATTTAAATTGTTAGGGAGGGTTATTTTTGTGGTTGAAATAATATTGAGGTGTTCTAAGTGTTTTATTACTCTTGATCGTCTCAAACAAGACAATATTACTGATTTTCTCATTAAGATTGTTAAAGAAGACAGAAGCGAAAGTTATTTATGCACTACCTGTCTAAGTGGTTGGTGAATACATGGAAAGGAACGAATTGATATCTTTTTTTTCAGATTTTTGGAAAATAGATCGTTCTCACATCCATAATGATTTTAAGTTAAATGATAAGATTTTGAAAAACCAGAGCTCTATTAGATTTTACCAGTTTATTGCAGCCTTAGAATCAAATTACAATGTTAAAATAAAGAACCTTAATAATATTTTAACATTTGGTGATTTAATAAAAAATGTAGAATGATATGTGATTCAACATGATGGGGAAAATTAATTTATTTTTGATAAAAGTTTTTGTTACTCCGTTCTATAAAAGCACTAATATGCCCGTAGTATTTGTAGGCAGTATTCTAAGAAATGTACTTGTTTTTATGTTTAAGTGTGATATCTCCCCATCCGCAGACATTCCTTATTCAACCAGGTTTCCCCATTATTATGGCATAAGTATTGCTGCCTGCAAAATAGGTGAGAATTGTTTGATAAGGCAAAATACCTCCATTGGAGGAAAAATTTCTTTCAGCCCTGAAGAAAGTAAAAAAAGGAAGACCATGACCATAGAGGAGAGGAGAAAATTAAACCCAGTCATTGGTTCTAACGTTGAGATAGGAGCCAATACCTGTATACTTGGATCCATAAAAATAGGTGACCACTCTGTAATTGGGGCTGGCAGTGTAGTTCTTGAGGATGTAGAACCTTACAGTGTTTATTCAGGAGTTCCTGCAAAAAAAATCAAAGTTCTTCCTAAATGGTAGAAATGAATTATAATATTATTTTATTCCTCGCTGGGATATAAATACCCCGCTGCTCTGCAGCGATTGGTAAGG